>CAZHJO010000080.1:0-9246 GCA_964532755.1 uncultured Maribacter sp.
GTTAAAGCTATATTGATTAATATATTCGGTGGTATCGTTAGGTGTGACCGTGTTGCCCAAGGGGTTGTAGATGCTTATAAGAATATGGGCGATGCAATCAATGTCCCGATCATTGTTCGTTTACAAGGAACAAATGCAGAATTGGCAAAAGAAATTATTGATAATTCAGGCTTGGCCGTACATTCCGCTGTCCAATTTAAGGAAGCCGCAGATAAGGTAAAGGAAGTTTTAAGTTGAATAAAGTACTTGAACAGAAGTATAATAGGGGCACTACTTTTAAATAATGCCCTTATTAATTTATATACGAATTTAATAATTGTTGGATGTTTTAAGATCTCATCCAACCAAAAAGCCTACTGCTTTAACAGCGAACCGCACTTTGATTCGTTCTGAAAATTAAGAAGAAGCTGTCATTAAAGTTATGTTAAATGGAACAATCCTTGTAACGATCTTGGTTCTGGTACGTCTTTTAAATAATCATCAATTATTCATCAATCATTAAACAAACAAATCATGAGAAGATTAAGTTTAGTATTTGTAGCTGCAATGCTATTGGTCACAGGGAACATTTTAGCCAATGTGTCAAAGGACAATCCAACAAACAGGTTATCCACTCAAATCGGAGAACTTTTGGAAAACAATTATTTGACCGTTGGTGATGTGGATTTAACCGCACAAGTTAGATTTACATTGAACAATGAAGGCGAAATTGTAGTTTTATCCATTGATACCGATAATGAAAGATTAAGGTCTTTTGTCAAAGGTAGATTAAACTATAAAAAAGTTAGTACGGAAGGCGTTGAAGAAGGTAAAATGTTTACAGTTCCAATCAGAATTACAAGCTAAGGATACTTGCTGAAAAATTGAAAATCCTGATTTTATCAGGATTTTTTTTTGTTCTTGTATTTAACGGAAGAAATATCATTGTTGAATTTCTTTTTTTGTCTTGATTTATTAGCGAATTTTTTGTTCTGGATAATTTTGGATTTTGTTTTGCGATTTGATAAAACATCGCCTGGATTTTTGGGACGCTCTTTGGTCCCCCTGAGATGTATTACAAGTCCGTTCAGGAAATTACGCAGAATTTGATCTCCACACTCCATATAATTGGGGTGGTCTTCTTTTCTGAACAATGCACCCAACTCACTTTTTGTAATGTTGAAATCGGCTAATTTCAATATTTCAACAATTTCATCGTCCCGCAACATTAGGGCTACCCGGAGCTTTTTAAAAATATCATTATTCGTCATACAGGTTTTTTAGTAAACTTCATGCAAATTAATGATAGCCAACGGTATTATAACGTAAAACAAGGATTATTTATACGAAAGGAGGACATTTTCAGTTATACAATAGAAATATTGTTATTCCGCTATGAGCACTTACAAAGAAAAACTCAGTATACTTTCAGAAATGATAGCCTTCGCGAGGCTTGATAATACCATCAAGGACGAAGAATATATCTTTCTAAGCAGTGTAGCCCAACAGTTAGGGATTGACGAGGAAACCTTTGATACACTTTTCAATGAAGAAGTGGAACATATTGTTCCTAAATCCGAAGCAGATCGTATACTGCAATTTCATAGATTGGTCTTATTGATGAACGTGGACAAAAAACAGGACTTAATTGAAATTAGCAGAATCCATAATATTGGATTAGAAATGGGATTATCGCCATCAGCCATAGAACAGGTACTTTCTATAATGCACAAGTACCCAAATAAAATTGTTCCTCCCAATGTACTTATAGACATTTTTAAGGCGCACTACAATTAATAGGTACATTTGGTCTAGAATTGAAAGCACGATGTTCAAACCAATATTTTGTTAAATAAATGCCAAAATGACATTACGTTATACTCAATTAGCGCCATAATGGCATACTATTGGTGTTGGTACAGCTTTTGTCCTTTTATGTTTGAGTTTAAATTTTAACAGCTAAATATAAAAGTCATGAGTATTATAAAAAGAAGCGATGTATTATTTCCGTCATTAATGAATGAAATATTCAAGCCAGATTGGTTTGGTGGTTTAGAAAAAGATACAAGCACTGTTCCTGCGGTGAACATTAAGGAAAACGAAAAGGATTTTGAATTGGAGCTTGCGGTTCCTGGAAGAAAAAAGGAAGACTTCAAGATAGAGATCAATGAAAATGTATTGACAATATCAACAGAATCCAAAACGGAGGAAAATGTTGAAAAAGAGAATTACACGAGAAGGGAATTTACCTATTCTTCCTTTAAGCGTGCATTTACCTTACCGGAAACAATTGATGAAGACAAAATAAAGGCAATTTATAATGATGGCATTTTAAAATTTACATTGCCTAAAAAAGTAGAGGCGTTACCAAAGCCCAAAAGAATGATAGAGTTGTCATAAAACATTGAAGAGATTATGTTGTGCCCGTTCTGGGACATTTCATAATGGTTGGTTTAGTTGGTTAGTTGGAAAAGCGTCTTGAGAGATCAGGGCGCTTTTCCCATTTCCTTATCTTGTAGTTGTAACATCTTAATTTCATCACGCAATTTCGCTGCATGCATAAAGTCCAAATCTTTTGCTGCTTTTTCCATGGACTTTCTCTTGTCTCGAATCAACTTTTCAATTTGTTCCTTGGTCAAATATGCAATATCCGGTTCGGCGGCCCTTAATTCTTCTTTTTCAAAATGATAGGTAGAAACAGAATTTTTGGCTAGCGCACTATCCAGACTTTTATTCAATGCCTTTGGTGTAATATTATTTGCAACATTATAGGCAATTTGTTTTTCACGACGGTAATTGGTACCATCAATGGTCTTTTGCATGCTCTCGGTAATTTTATCGGCGTACATGATTGCTTTACCATCCAAATGCCTTGCGGCTCTTCCTACTGTTTGTGTCAATGAGCGATTGCTACGCAGGAATCCCTCTTTATCCGCATCCAAGATTGCGACTAGTGAAACCTCTGGCAAATCCAATCCCTCTCGCAATAGGTTAACACCAATAAGTACATCAAAAATACCTTTTCTTAAATCCTGCATGATTTCAACGCGTTCCAACGTATCAACATCACTGTGTATATATCTACATCGTACATTTATTCGTGCTAAGTATTTGGTCAATTCCTCCGCCATACGCTTGGTCAAGGTAGTGACCAATGTCCTTTCATCTTTTTCAACCCTTTGTTGAATTTCTTCTACCAAATCGTCGATCTGGTTTAAACTTGGCCTTACCTCAATTTTAGGGTCAAGAAGCCCTGTGGGTCTAATAACCTGCTCAACATATACCCCTTGACTAAGTTGTAACTCATAATCGGCCGGGGTGGCACTAACATATATCACTTGATTTTGTAGTGCTTCAAATTCTTCAAACTTCAAGGGCCGGTTGTCCATTGCTGCAGGTAAACGGAATCCGTATTCGACCAAGTTTTCCTTTCTGGAACGGTCACCCCCATACATGGCATGTACCTGTGGAATGGTTACATGGCTCTCGTCTATTACCATTAGAAAGTCTTGAGGAAAATAATCCAATAAACAGAAGGGTCTAGTACCTGGTTCACGCCCGTCCAAATATCTTGAATAATTTTCAATACCCGAACAGTAGCCCAATTCGCGGATCATTTCCAAATCAAAATTGGTGCGTTCTTCTAAACGTTTTGCTTCCAATGGTTTACCAATTTCCTTAAAATAGTCGATTTGATGCACCAAATCATCCTGAATGAGATGTATGGCATTTTGAAGAATATCAGGCGAAGTCACAAACATATTCGCAGGATAGATATTCAAGTGCTCATAGACTTCGATTATATTATTGTTGAAAGGGTCAAATGCTTCAATCTCTTCTATCTCATCACCAAAGAAGTGAATTCTAAAGGCATGGTCGGCATAGCTGGGAAAAACATCCACAACATCACCTTTTACCCTAAAGTTACCGTTCCTGAAATCTGCTGAAGTCCTTGAATAAAGACCTTGCACCAACATATGTAATAACTTGGTACGGGCAATGACCTGGTCTTTGTGAATGGTAATTACATTTTTTTGGAATTCAATTGGATTACCGATACCATATAAACAGGAAACTGAAGCAACGACTAAAACATCCCTTCTACCCGACAAAAGAGAAGAGGTGGTACTTAGCCTCAACTTTTCAATATCCTCATTGATTGAGAGATCTTTTTCAATATAAAGTCCAGAAGTAGGAATGTAGGCTTCAGGTTGATAATAATCATAATAGGAAACAAAGTACTCGACTGCATTATCAGGGAAAAACTGCTTGAACTCAGAATATAGTTGGGCAGCAAGTGTTTTATTGTGTGCTAGGATCAAAGTGGGTCGTTGTACCGTCTCAATGACATTTGCCACGGTAAAAGTCTTCCCAGACCCGGTTACTCCGAGTAAGGTCTGGTAGGGTTCATTCGAGTTGATTCCTTCCACCAATTGTTTTATGGCTTCTGGCTGATCACCAGTAGGCTTGAATTCGGATACGACCTTGAATTTCATTTGCTAAAAATACGAAAGACATTGATAATTTTTAGTAGGGCAGCAACAATTCCATCTATCTTTTTAATGTAAAATGACCTTTGAAAACGCGCCCATCAGTCAGAATTGCCTTAAACCAATAATCCGATGAGGGTAATGGAATTCCGTTAAAATTGCCATCCCAACCGAGGGAATTGGCCTCAAACTGTTCCAATAGGTTTCCGTATCGATTATATATGGAAATGTTCTTGATATTTATTTGAAAGTCTTCACGAGGAGGTACAAATTGCCAAAAATCATTAATACCATCTCCATTGGGTGTGAAAAAAATTGGAAAATCCATTTGGTTTAAATCCCTATCCACCATTCTTTCAGCTATCCCGCATCCATTCTTATCCCTTACATACACTTTTTTGGGTCGGACAGTAATAGTATTGAAAATCGGATTATCTTGGTAAGGTCCTTCGATATTGTCCAAAGCAAATTCGTAATTGCCAATTCCATTAGCATGAATTCTAATTTCCTTGCCACCTAGATTGTCAATAACATCAATTGAACCAATTGTGGCTTTTTCTGAAAGATTAACAAAGAATAACCTAAAATCAGAACACTCCAATGTACCGCCGGATTGGGGAATTAAATTATAGGCTTCATATCTATATCTACCAGGTCCTGATAGCTGCACAGTTCGAATATCTGAAAGTAAGATTTCCGAATTGTCGCCATTAATCTTATACCATCGAAAACCATCTGCGCTATCATCACTTGAGGTAGTAAAAGGTAAATCTGCAGTACACAACTGTATCTGGCTAGGAAAATTGATCGCTGGTCTTAAATGTGTAATTTCCCCTGAAAGATCATCAATTATAGGGTCGCAATCAAGCGATTCGCCCCCGGTCGAAAAATTCTCTTCCGTACACGAGGCAATTTCTCCATTTTCATTATAAGGTTTTATGCGGACATAAATCTGGGCATCTTGGGGCAAATCCTCGGGAGGCTCGTAGCTCAGTACGTTACCAACGTCCAAATTATCCAAAATGTCAATAGCTCCGGGTAGGGTACCCATAGACAATTTATAACCGGTTGCAGTAGGTGCATAGGCCCATGTTAAGTCAGTGACTATCGTCACATTGGCAGCATTGTTATCTGGAGCGATCAGGAAAGTACATTGCGGAGCACTCGTAACAGCGATTGTAGTGAATGTTTCACTTACACATGGAATTGGAGGTCCATCAAACTGTACTAGACTAATGCTAACATAAATCTGGGTGTTCTCTGGCAAACCGGTAGGTGCTGTATAGAAATTGTTTACTCCAATAGGTAGGCTATTTAGTAAATCTTCCCCTCCGGGAGTTGTACCTAACGAAATTAAATAACCATTAATACCACTTACCTCAGGCCACGTTATCGTTGCGTTTACCGGGATATCGAAAGCACCATTAAGAGGATAGCTAAGATTGGGGCAGGTTTGCCCTTGTGATATTAGCCACATGAATAGCATAAGAATGTATAGTGTTTTTTTCAGCATTTGATTAAACTATTCCATAAACGAATATTTCAAGATTATCGCTTTAAGGCAAAATGACCTTTCAGTTCTTTGCGATCCTCAGTTATTGCCTTGAACCAATAATCTGAAGAAGGTACAGGTCTTCCATTAAAATCACCACTCCAACCCAGGGAAGAGGGTTCAATTTTTGCGAGTAGTAATCCAAAACGGTCAAAAATTAGTATCGAATTCAAATTTGTATTACCTGTGTTTACCGGAGGAATAAATTGCCAATAATCATTAATACCATCGCCGTTAGGCGTGAAAAATTTTGGAAAGCCTTCTACAGTTAAATCCTGTTCCACTGTTTTTTCAGTTATACCACATCCATTTTTATCCCTAATAAAAACAGTTACAGTTCCAGGAGGTATATCGCTAAAAATATTGTTTGATTGATAAGGTCCATTTATATCGTTTACAGCAAATTCATAATCCCCAATTCCTTGTACGTTTATTTCGATCCTTAGATCATCCAAATTTTGAGAAATATCGACCGAGTTAATGGTAGCAATTTCGGAGATTTCTACCCTAAAGTCCTTGGACGTAGGGCATTCAAAACTATTGCTTGATTGGGTTATCGTATTGTAAGCTTCGTATCTATAGTCACCCGCTTCGGTAAACATTGCCTCTGCAGAAGACGATATCAAGGTTTCATTCCCGAATTGGTCTATTTTGAACCAATGGTATCCATCGGCAGTATCAGTTGAAGTGACCGTAGAAGAAGTATCTGTACCACATACCGAGATGACATCGGGAAAATCTATTTCCGGATTCAAGCTAATCAATTCTCCAGTTGCGGAATCAAAATAAGGACCGCATCCCAAAATTGTAGAAAAAGATTCCTGTACACAACCAATCGCATCCCCGGCAGCATTGAAGGGAGTTATGGTTATAAAAAAAGTCCTATTGGGCTCAAAGTTTATTACAAAGGTCGAATTAGTGAAAAAAGTGACCCCATCAAGAATTTCAGCTGTAAAGGGCGAGTTGCCTATGGTTACACGATATCCTGTTGCATCCGGTATATTGGTCCATTCCAATAACGGCGTTAATGGAACATTAATTGCGCCATTACTGGGGCTGATCATTGTTGTACAATTCGGTAATGTTGCAACTGTACCAGTCGTAAAACTTTCTTCCGAACAATTCATTGCCGGGCCATTTTCATTATTAGGTACTACAGATACGAATATTTGGGTATTTGTAGGCAAATCTACTGCAGGATCAAATGAAAGTGTATTTCCTACATTTTGATCAAGAATATCGATTCCTCCTGGGGAAGTACCTATCCTTACATCATAGGATGTGGCTCCTGGTGCATAATTCCATGCTAAGTTGGTTGCGCTATTTACATCTATCGCTCCATTTAAGGGGTTATTCAGCATGGTACAGGAAGGAGGGTCGATAACATCTTCAGTTCTGAATGTTTCACTTGCACATGTAATATCAGGTTGGTCAAAGAAGAAAAGCGTTATTGTTATATAGAGTTGGGTATTCTCGGGCAGGCCTACTGGAGGGGTAAATGAAGTGGCGCTACCTACTGCGACCTGGTTGACTATGTCCACACCACCAGGTGCAGATCCAATGGAAATTATATACCCAGTAACACCTTCTACAAAATTCCAACTGATTGAAGTATCCACAGGTACATCACTGCTTCCATTCAGTGGCGATGTTAAATTCGGGCAAGTTTGTGAGAATACAAATTGTCCAAAACCAAGGATAAATATGAATATTATTCTCTGTAACATTAGATACTATAATAGTTTTAACGTTTTAAGGAGAAATGACCTTTTACAAGTCTACCATCCTCCAAATTAATTTTGAACCAATAATCAGCTGATGGTAAGGGTTTGGAATTATATATACCGTTCCAACCCTCATCATTAGCTTTTAATTCCGCAAGTTTCTTTCCAAATCGATCAAATATCACTATTGATGAATTAAGATGTGAATCATCACCTACGCCAATAAGTTTCCAGTTATCATTAAAACCATCACCATTTGGTGTGAAAAACTTGGGATAACCAAGTACCGAGACCATTTTTTGAGTAACACCACAACCTTTTTTATCCCTCACATAAACAGTGATCAAACCCGCTGCTACATTGTCTAATACGTTAGAGTCAAAATAAGTTATATCATCGATTGAGTACTCATAGTTCCCATCACCGGAAACTTCGATTTGTACAATATTATTTTGCGAAAAATCTTTGACGATTACATTTTCTACAATCGCCCGATTTGATGGTACGACCGTGAAATCAAAACTATTTTTACAATTCGAGTTAGCGGCAATACTATTATAGACATACCCTACTTCCAACCGGTACTCACCTATTTCCGAAATTTCGATAATCTGTGAGTTAGAAATTGAGTGAGTACTGTTTAAATCTTTTTTGAACCATTCGTAGGTGTCGAATCCATCAGGGGCATTTATATGTAAATTGGGATTGTCCGTACAGATTAGATATGTATTCTCCAATTCAAATACCGGAGTGGGATTAACTACCAAGTTTAACCTTATAATCTCTAAACATTCATTCTCGGCCTCAACACGGGCATATATCAAACCCGGTTCGGAATAAAGAACTTCAGATAGTGGATTTTGCTCTATGTAACTATCATCCAATCCTTGATAGAACTCGATTTGTTTATCAGGATAAAACCGCTGGGCAAAATCGCGCAGATCAAATGTACCTGATAAAACCGCATCATTTGGATTACTATCACAGACATACAGGGTGTTCCGTGGATCATCTACAAATGTAATCGGGTTTATATGTATCTCTATTTCACCATTATTGGTACAATTGGCATCGTTACTCACGGTATATAATATTGTTTGGTCAAAAGGGTTGGTATTTTGATATTCCTTTGGATTTGCAATCGGATTGTCCATGTCTCTATCGGCAATACTTTCGAAAAATATATACTTTAATGGTGAGGTCTTAACTGCTTCTTCCAAGTTAATTGTCGTTATGCCATCCACCATATTACTGGGATCAGCATCACATTGAACAATTGATAAAGTAGTATTGTCGGGGATGGCTTGAATATTGATTTGTGCTTCACCCAAGATTGAACAATCCTGAGGATTAGGTAGAATAATCTCAAGGTTATAGCGGCCAGAATCAATGCTCATGGCTTGATCAATATGAAATATATTTCTGTCTGGATTTGCTATATCATTCCCATCTTTTTGCCAGTGGTAGCTAGAGCTAGCTACCGTGCCGTAGTACATGATGT
>CAZHJO010000081.1:0-9230 GCA_964532755.1 uncultured Maribacter sp.
ATATTGATGAGATTCTCTTGCACCATTTGGGAAAAACTGCAGAAATATTGGTGTTCTTGCTCGGTGCCATGACCATTGTTGAAATCATTGATTATTTTGATGGGTTTGCGACCATTAAGGGATACATAAGAACAAGAAGTAAAGGAAAACTCCTTTGGCTGTTTTCTATTTTGGCCTTTATTCTATCGGCAATTATAGACAACCTAACTGCTACGATTGTACTGGTTACCATTTTGCAAAAGGTTATAAATGATAGGAATACAAGATTATGGTTTGCCGGTATGATAATCATTGCCGCTAACGCCGGAGGGGCATGGTCTCCGATTGGCGATGTCACCACCACAATGCTGTGGATTGCCAATAAGGTAACCGCAATAGAATTGATAAAACATGTGCTGATACCATCAATTATTTGTATGGTCATACCCGTTTTAGTAGCAAGTAGGTACAAGGTGTTTAAAGGAAACATTGAACGTGATATTGATGATTTGGAAGCCCCCAAATCAAAATTTGGACCTACCATGTTGTATTTAGGTTTGGGATCAATTGTTTTTGTTCCTTTCTTTAAGACAATTACACATTTACCCCCATATGTTGGTATGATGCTTTCATTGTCAATTGTTGCAACTTTTGCAGAGATTTACAGTAGTACCAAATTCAGTATTTCAAATGTTGAAAGTGATGATCATGATACAACAGGGCATCATAGTCCAGTGCACGCATCACTATCAAAAATAGAATTGCCAAGTATTCTGTTCTTCTTGGGTATTTTATTGGCGGTAGCGGCGCTAGAATCATTGGGATATCTTTTTAATTATGCTGGAAGTCTGAACGAGGCCATTCCAAATACCGATATTGTAGTTATGTTATTTGGTGTGGGATCAGCGGTAATTGATAATGTCCCGCTGGTTGCGGCAAGTATGGGTATGTTCTCTGAAAGTATAGATAACCCACTTTGGCATTTTATTGCCTATTCAGCGGGTACCGGTGGTAGTATGTTGATCATTGGTTCGGCCGCTGGCGTAGTTGCTATGGGCATGGAGAAAATTGATTTCTTCTGGTACTTGAAGAAAATAGCATTCTTGGCCTTTATAGGATTTGTAGTTGGCGCTGTTGCGTTCGTTGTCATGCGCGATTTTGTATTGCATGTATAATTTAATCGATAAAATACCGTTATTAAGGCAAATTAAAGAAGAGAAACTATATGTCATTGTTACAAGATCTTGCTCAAGACCCAGAAGTGGGGAATGTCCTATCTGAGGAAAAGACCCTCTCGGTCATGGATTTAATCTTTAGTGGCGGTACGGGAAGTATCGTTATCATTTCGATTTTATTTGTTTTATTATTTGTCGCCATGTATATCTATTTTGAGCGAATCTTTGCCATTAAAGCCGCTTCAACCATCGATAAAAACTTCATGAACCAGATAAGGGATCATGTTACCAATGGTAAGTTAGAGGCTGCAAAACTACTGTGCGCCCAAACAGATTCCCCGGTGGCGCGTTTAACCGAAAAAGGGGTTTCACGAATAGGGAAACCGTTGGATGATATCAACACCGCAATTGAGAATGCCGGTACTTTAGAGGTTTATAAATTGGAGAGAAACGTTAGTGTTTTGGCCACTGTTGCAGGTGCTGCGCCAATGATAGGATTTTTGGGAACCGTAATTGGTATGATAATAGCATTTCATGAGATGGCGTCCAGTGGCGGACAGGCTGAAATGGGCTCATTGGCTTCCGGTATTTACACGGCAATGACCACCACAGTTGCAGGTTTGATTGTAGGTATAATCGCCTATATCGGATATAACCATTTGGTCAATAGAACCGATAAGGTTGTACACAAAATGGAAGCCAATGCTGTGGAATTCCTGGATTTGCTGAACGAACCACTATAGGCTACTGTTATGAAATTAAAAGGAAGAAATAAGGTAAGTCCAGACTTCAGCATGTCGTCTATGACTGATATCGTTTTCTTGTTGTTGATATTCTTTATGTTAACGGCAAATTCGCCCAATGCATTGGATCTGTTATTGCCTAAGGCCAAGGGAAAATCGACGAATACCCAAAATGTTTCGGTTAGCATTAATAAGAACTTGGAGTACTTTGTGAACAGTGAAAGAATCAACGGAGAATATATTGAAATTGAATTAAAAAAGGCACTAGAAGGACAAGAGAAACCCACAATAATCCTACGGGCGGAAGAGAGCGTTGCCATTAGAGAGGCTGTAAACGTTATGGATATTGCCAATAGGAACAATTACAAGGTGATTTTGGCCGTGCGACCTAATTAATGTCGTTTTTAGATACGAGACACAAGAAAAAATCATTTACACTTACAACAGCCTTGTTAAGTGTGCTTCTACTTTTGCTTTTTTATATCGGATTAACCTACATGGATCCACCCATTGAGAATGGTATTTCTGTTAATTTTGGTACTATGGAATTTGGTATGGGTGACCAACAACCCAAGGAAAGAATAAGATCCGAACCTTTGGATATTCCCGAGCCCCCTAATGTACAAGAAGAGGAAGTACAAGCGGCGATACCGGAAGAAGTAAAAGAAGAAGTAGTTGAACAAGAGCAACCCACCGAGAAGGTCCTGACCCAGGAAAGTGAAGAATCCATTAAAATAAAACAACAACAGGAAGCGAAGCGTAAAGCTGATGCAGCTGCGAAAAAAGCAAAGGCCGAAGCTGACAGGATTGCACGTGAGAAACGAGAGGCGGAAGAACAAAAAAGAAAAGAACAAGAGGCAAAAAAAGCCGAGTTGGATAAACTAATGGGCGGACTCAACAAATCTGATGGTTCTGCTTCTGGCAGTGAAGGTGATGACAATACCCCCGGAGATAAAGGTCAGCCCGACGGAGACCCTTATGCAACGAGTTATTATGGGAGTCCTGGTTCCGGTAGTGGTACCGGAGGTTATGGGTTAAATGGACGTTCGTTGGTCAGCAAGGGAAAAGTTCAACAAGAGTGTAATCAAGCAGGTAGGGTGGTGGTAAAAATCGTGGTGGATCGCAATGGAAAGGTGATAAGTGCTACCCCTGGGGTAAAAGGCACTACCAATAACAATCCTTGTTTGTTGGAACCTGCCAAGAAAACAGCCTTTATGCATCAATGGAACTTGGATTCCAATGCACCCAGTCAGCAAGTTGGGTTTGTTGTTGTCAATTTTAAATTAGGCGGATAAGTGACCTATAAAGAAACCTTGGATTGGATGTTTACCCAACTTCCAGTCTATCAAGAAAAAGGGAAAGATGCCTTTAATGGAAAACTTGATAATATCCTTAAGTTCGCTGCATACCTAAATAATCCTGAATCAAAATTCAAAAATGTACATGTCGCAGGTACCAACGGAAAAGGTTCCAGTAGTCATATGTTGGCCTCTATACTTCAGGAAGCCGGCTATAAGGTAGGGCTTTACACTTCGCCACATCTAAAGGATTTCAGGGAACGTATTCGAATCAATGGAAAGCCCATTGGTAAAAAACAGGTTGCCGGTTTTATCAAAAATAATCGAACATTTCTCGAGGAGAACAAATTGTCGTTTTTTGAAATGACAGTAGGCATGGCCTTTGACTATTTTAGCCAAAAAGAGGTAGATATAGCGATAATTGAAGTAGGATTGGGAGGGAGGTTGGATTCGACCAATATAATACACCCGGAAGTATCGCTCATTACCAATATTGGGATGGACCATTTGGATATGCTGGGCGATACACTTACCAAAATCGCTATGGAAAAGGCCGGAATCATTAA
This sequence comes from uncultured Maribacter sp., assembly GCA_964532755.1. Lineage (GTDB taxonomy): Bacteria > Bacteroidota > Bacteroidia > Flavobacteriales > Flavobacteriaceae > Maribacter_A. Next base: position 3,762 of record CAZHJO010000081.1, read on the forward strand.
AGAGAACGTGCCTATTGTCATTAGCGAATATCAGGAAGAGATTGCTGAAACCTTTATGTCGATTGCCGAATCCAAAAACTCAAAAATAATATACGCAGACCAGTTAATTGACAAAAATTATAATACTTCGTTACTGGGCAATTATCAATCCAAGAATATCAAGGGCGTAGTCGCTGTATTAAAGGAGCTAAAGAACTTCAAAGTCAAAAAAAAACATATCAAACTTGGATTAAAAAAAGTGGTGAAGAATACCGGATTATTGGGCAGATGGCAAATTTTGGGTATAAAGCCAATGATTGTCTGTGATACTGCCCATAATAAAGAAGGTCTTTCTTATGTATTAGGGCAGTTAAAGGAGCAAAAATTTGATCAGCTGCACATCGTAATCGGTTTTGTAAAGGACAAGGATATGGATATTATCCTGCCTCTTTTTCCTAAGAACGCAGCGTACTATTTTTGCCGTCTTAAAATTATGAGAGGTTTGAACGAGAAGATACTCGCCAAGAAAGCAAGGGCATATGAATTGTCGGGAGATACTTATTCGTCGGTAAATGATGCCTTTACAGCAGCGAGGAAAAGTGCGTCCAAGAAGGATTTGATTTTCATTGGAGGCAGTAATTTTACGGTAGCTGAAGTGGTTTAATTTTTTTAATCTTTTCTTTTGGGTAAAAGAAAACTATTCTATATTTGCACCCCGTTAGGGCTCTTAGCTCAGTTGGTTCAGAGCACCTGCCTTACAAGCAGGGGGTCACTGGTTCGAATCCAGTAGGGCCCACATCAGTAAAAACAAGGCTTCCGAGAAATCGGGAGCTTTTTTATTCTGCATTGGGTTAAGCATTTTCAGGTTTCTTTTACTGTCAATAAACCACCAGTACAAGCAATCAATTTTTTGTATTTTGTAAGTCTAAATAAGCGTGGGATTATTTGCACACCATTTTAAGAATTATAACTTAAAATCTTTGATTTTCTTCCTCTCCGGAAGATTTATGTCGATAATTTGTCTTCTTCAACTTCCCAAAATTGTAAGTGGCCACAAAACGAAAGTATTGCGTATTGTTGATTCGGTCGAAAAAAATCAACGTATTTCCAAGCCTATAGTTCCCATCGGGTTTATTGGTTTGAAATATGTCATTTGCAACTAATTGAAGCTTTAAAGATCTGTTCAAAAAATCCTTCTCCAGCCCCAAGGTAACCTCGGCCTGATTTTTTCTGAAGTATATACCATCATATCGATTACTCAGGTACCACGCGATCAATTGTAATTTCAATCCATCAAACAAGGTAAATTTATTATTGGTGTATAGATAAGCCTGTGGCCTTGTTTTCTTAAAACCAAATGATGATCGGGTATCAACAAGTTTGTTGTAGCTGATCGTAATGGTATTCATTGAAGTTAACCAATTGATATCGATGGGCAAGATAATATTGGCAAAGAAGTCATGCTGCCTATTACTATTCAAGCGTTGCAGGATGTAACTTTTTGGATCTGCTCCTTGCACTGCTCCTCCGGTAATTGGGTCAATGGTATAGTTGTAACCTAATTTTAAAGTAAATACTCGAAGGTTCGCACCAATCTCAAAAGCATGGATTTTTTCTGGAACAATGTTTGGATTTCCCTGAATCGAAGTAAAGGCATCCTGATAAACAATAGAAGGATTCAAGGACTCGTACCGAGGACGGGCTATTCGTGAGGTATAGGAAGCGAATAGAGACCTGTTTTCGCTCAAGGCTATTCCTAGGGAAGCATTAGGGAATAGATTGAAATAGCTGTTTTCTATGACCTCATCCAAATTATCCGTAGATAAATCATATTCGGTAAGTTCACTTCGAAGTCCAAAACTGTAATTCAATTTTTTGGGCACGTTCTTTTTATAACCGACATAGGCCCCATAGATCTGTTCGTTGTATCCGAAGTCACGTGATAAGTTTTCATCCAGGGTAAAGTTGCCATCATTTGGCGAGACCAAAAAATCGGAATCGGAAGTATTGCTTACTCTTCCGAATTTGATGCCAGCTTCCAATAGGCTTTGCTTTGAAAATGCTTTGGTATAATCCAGCTGTGCACTTAATATAGGGATTTCACGGTCGACAAGATTCTTTAATGTTCGGTTCGATGCTTGACCGTTACTAACGGATTCTTCATCGATGACATCATCTATTCTTGTTCTGTAAAGTGAATATTGCCCTCCGAGATACAATGAGGAGCCCAGTGTATCCAATGCTTGTAAATAGTTGAGAACTATCGCATTTTGGCTTGTAAGGTCATCTTTGTTGACGACACTTTCGAACTGCTCTACTTCTCCGTTGAAAGCTATGGTATTGTTACTGCTTTCCGTACCGGCAAGATCATTGGTAAGACCATTATAGCCAATGGAAAAATAACTGTTCTCAGTAAAATTATACTGCACGCCAACTCCATAGTTCGCAAAATACTTCTGTTCTCTTTCCCAATCCGTACTAATATCCGAATTGAAAAAATCCTCATCTTCTGACCTATTCCTTGTAGTGTTCAGCAGAAAACGATAGGCACCGAGTTGCATGCCATAGTTTCCTGTTACCGAAATATGTTGTTTTCTGTAATCCAAACCCAAATTGGTGCTTGTATTGGTAGGCGAAAATTCGGAAACGCTAATATTTTGACTAAGCATTCCTTTTATTCCTTCCAATGCAGATATACTGGTAACAATATTAATGACCGCCCGCCCTTCGGCATCGTACTTTGCCGAAGGGTTCGATATTATTTCAATGTTCTTGATTTCGGATGCCTGTATGTTCGATAATTGTTCGCCCAGAATGCGTTGACCGTTTAAATAGATGATGGCCGTCCCTTTCCCAAAAATCGAAATGTCTTCATCATTCACAAAGACGTTTGGCGAACGTGACAAAATCTCCAGAACGGAATTGCTGGTCGCAAGTATGGTGTTCTCCACATTTATTTGTACCGTTCCGTCGGTTCTGGTCTCGAATAACGGCAGATTGGCGACCAATACTACTTCTACCAGTTCATTTTGGGCATTCTGAACGATTATATTCCCCAAGTCAATAGTTCCGGTTCCCCTGTATTCAATAGTTGAAAATGTATCTTGAAATTCCAATGAAGTGAGCTTTAGTAACACCCGCTCTTCATTTAAATCCGATAATTCAAACTTCCCTTCGAAAAAACTGGTTCCTTTAATAATGGTTGAATCTTGTGGGGAGATAATAAGGGCGTTTCCCAACATTACTTCGTTATCCGGATTGATTACATTTCCTGAAATCGAGGTTATGGTCTGCGCATACGATATGGTTTGTGCCAAGATCATAAGTATAAGCGTTATTGCAGTTTTTATGGGATTGCTCATCCTTGGTTTGATTTTCTTCAAAACTACCGTCTGGCATAACTGGATTTTGGGAAAGTAGCCGAACCATGGATTATCGTCTATGGATAGACGATTAGTTGTTTGTAGCTCGTTTTGATCTATTCATAGCCCAAAAACAAAGGTTTCGTAGACAATACCTTTTGAAAAGGACTTTATAGGTTATTTTTATGGCTCGACCCTATGAACAGACTACTCATATATTTCGAGAATCCCGTTATAAAACACCTATTGTTTTGGATAGCCGTGTACCTATACTTTGTCTTGTCAGTTACGAATATTCGTAGCTATGGCGGTTACCAGTATGTATTCGAGTTATATGGACTTATTGTATTGGCACAAATCATTACTGCCTATGTCTGTATTTATATTTTAATGCCCAAATTTCTAAATCGGAAGAAAACGGGTCTTTTTGTATTTTGGATGTTGATTCTATTACTTTCGGTATTTGCATTGTACCAAGCTGTTAAGATGCACTACTTTGACGTTGCATACTATGATACGTACAATGAGGCACAAAAAAATTATGCCGTAGAATCGTATTGGAAACGATTAAGCTATTTTTCTGTTTTCGTCAGTAAGATTATGCTATATCTGACGCCAACCGCTTTGTTGCTGATGGCTCGGTTTTACAAGAATCAGCAAAAATTTTCAAAATTGAACGAACAGAAAAAAATAGCGGAGCTTACCGCCTTACGGAACCAGCTAAATCCGCATTTTTTGTTCAATACCTTGAACAACCTATATGCATTGGCATTGGAAAAATCGGATAAGACGCCCGAGGTTATCGAACGACTTTCCGATATCTTGGATTATATATTGTACCGTTGTAAGGAGAATTATGTGCCCGTTCAAAAGGAAATTGAGCTTATCGAAAACTATATATCGTTAGAAAAAATACGATATGGAGGCCGTGTTGCGGTGAATTTCTACCAGACGGCCGACCCTAATGTGAGGATTGCTCCGCTTCTTTTATTGACATTTGTTGAAAATGCGTTTAAGCATGGTGTAACGCAAGAATTGAAAAAAGCTGAAATCAATATCTCTTTGACAACAGATCAATCGGATCTGCTATTTTCAATAAGCAATTCAAAGCCAAATAACGCCATCGGGAAAAGCCCGGAAAATGAAGAACCATTAGGACTCAGGAACGTAAATCAGCAATTAGGATTGTTATATCCGAATTCACATGAATTGACCATTAGCGACAAGGAGCATAATTATCAAGTTGTACTAAAACTAAAGCGAAAATGAAGTTCAAATGTGTAATCGTCGATGATGAAGAACTTGCTAGAGGCCTTATTAAAAACCATTTGGCCCAACTAGATAGTTTTGAGTTAGTGGCATCTTGCGAAAGTGCAATTGAGGCCAGCAAGGTTCTTAAAAATGAAAAAGTAGACCTGTTGTTTCTGGATATAGAAATGCCCGTTTTAAAAGGTACGGAATTCTTCAAAAATCTGATTCACAAACCAAAGGTCATTTTTACAACTGCTTATCGTGATTTCGCATTGGACGGTTTTGAATTGAATGCTGTTGATTATCTATTAAAACCAATCTCTTTTGCCCGTTTTTTCATGGCCATAGAGAAGTTTTTAGGGCAAACCCAATACTCCATTACTTCAGAAGAAAATAGGGAACAAGGCAAAAATGATTATGTTTTTGTTCGAAAAGACAGAAAGCAGGTAAAAGTTTTTTTTGATGAAATCCTCTACATCGAGAGCAAAAAAGATTATTTTAAAATTATAACAGAAAATGATAGCCATTTAACCAAAGGTAGCATCACAGCATTTCAAAAAGTTCTTGATCACAGGTTTCTTAGAATTCATCGCTCCTATATTCTAAACCGTGATAAAATAACGGCCTACACGAATAAGGATATTGAAATAGGAAAAATGGAGATTCCTATTGGAGGACAATTTAGGAAAATCGTAGAGAATTATTTTAAGTCTTGATTCGTTCCGGATCACGTAGTAAAGCAGCAGTGGCTTTTTAAAAGTCCAAATAATGGTGGGATTATTTTTAAATGTATTTATTGAGCGGGCAGTTCCAATAAATATAAGTCTTTATCACTTCCGATTCCCGTTTAAAAACCCAAAACAAACGAAGTCTCCTT
>CAZHJO010000082.1:0-9197 GCA_964532755.1 uncultured Maribacter sp.
CGTAGATCAGCCAGATAATTTTCCTTTAGGTTACTTTGCTGTGGTACAGGAGTATAAACAAACTCTTGTAATTAAGTGATTCTGAACCTGAAAGTCAAAGTATTCACCCCTCCTTTCTATTTATCCGAAAATTCTAATATCCTCATTTCATCCTTTAAATAAGATGGATGCAATCATGATAACTATAGCCTTTATTTGCTATTTTTGAAGCTCAGAATATGGCCGTAATTAAAACAAACAAGGATTTATTAATCAAGGGTATAAAGCATTTTGCCTATACTTTTGTACTTATGTTCGCCGCACCATTCGTATTGTGGCAAGCATTTAGGAATCAAGACCATTCCTTTTATATTCCCGTACTGATAGTTGGGATTATTTTAGCAATAGCTGCTATAGCCATGGGATTTTATAGTGTACATCTAATTATGAAGGCCCTTTTTAATTCCTCAGATAAAGCCAATTGAACAACTTGATCTTTTAGTCGAATTTATTTACCTTCTTTTTTGACAGCACCCCACTTATTTTCCAGGTCCATATAATCAAATTCAAGCGCTGATTTTTGTCGTTCAAGTCTATTTGCCGCGAATGCACGCTGTAATATATCCTCAATGAGATAGTCCTCTTGGATTATATCTGGTTTAAACTCTTCCTTTAGGCTTATTTTGAACATTTTGGCGGTCGTACTATACCAAAAGGCACGCCAACCACTTCTAAGTTCCTTTACCAGACCAAAAGCAGTTTTACCTGTTTGACGATAAATTAACTTTATTAAAATTTGCCCTTCAGTACGGGTGAGTTTTTTAAGTTCATCGGAAAACTCCCCTTCAATATATTTTTGGACTTCCTTGGTGTATTTTTTCCGCTTTCGTTTCCTTTTGATCTTTGTAAGACTATCATTGAGCTCGCTTAAACGTTCTGCAGCCATTTTAGCATAAGGGTACACTTTTATTGTCTTTCGCCTTAATATATAATACCTGAGCTTATCCTTATACGTTGGGAATTTCAATTTACTGAAAACATAAACCTCTTCCAGGTCAATAGAACTCCGCATTATCGAGTCCCCTTCAATGATGATCATTTTTTCTGCAATAGAATCCATAGGCCGTTCTTTAACCTGGGCCGAAACAAGCCAAACCATTAGACTGAACACAGAAAATAATACCTCTTTTTTCATAATCGAAACAAAAGCAAAAGCCTTGCCAAAATTAACGATTAATAATTACTGTTATTATTAATTAAAAGTGAATATTGTTAAGTTTGTATATAAATATATTCTATATGGGCACAAAGAAGATTCTTACTAAAAAATCAATGGATTTTTTTGAAAAATACCTGAACAACGCAGCTCCTACGGGCTATGAGTGGGAAGGCCAAAAGATTTGGATGGACTATCTAAAACCTTTTGTAGATACTTTTATCACAGACACCTATGGCTCAGCTGTAGGCGTAATAAATCCTGATGCCGATTTTAAAGTTGTCATTGAAGGACATTCCGACGAGATTTCGTGGTATGTTAACTATATTACCGATAACGGGCTTCTTTATGTAATCCGAAATGGGGGTAGTGACCATCAAATTGCCCCTTCAAAATGGGTGAATATCCATACTAAAAAGGGCATAGTAAAAGGTGTGTTCGGTTGGCCGGCTATCCATACAAGAAACAAATCCAAGGAGGAACCCCCAAAATTGGACAATATTTTTATCGATATTGGTGCAAAAGACAAGGAAGAAGTCGAGAAAATGGGTGTTCATGTAGGTTGTGTAATTACATACCCAGATGAATTTCATATTCTTAACAAAGACAAGTTCGTATGTCGTGCTATCGACAATAGGGCTGGGGGATTTATGGTAGCCGAAGTTGCACGCTTACTGCATGAAAATCAGAAGGAATTGCCTTTTGGCCTTTATATTACCAATTCAGTACAGGAGGAAATAGGGTTGCGGGGTGCTGAAATGATTACACATACCATAAAGCCGAATGTTGCAATTATCACTGATGTATGTCATGACACAACGACTCCGATGATAGAGAAGAAAACACAAGGTCATACTGAAATCGGGGCAGGTCCTGTTATCTCTTATGCGCCAGCAGTACAGAATAAGCTTAGAGAACGAATCATAGAAACAGCAGAAGCCAAGAAAATACCTTTCCAGCGTATGGCAGCTTCCAGATCAACCGGTACCGATACCGATGCGTTTGCCTATAGTAATGGCGGTGTTGCCTCAGCATTGATATCATTGCCATTGCGTTATATGCATACCACAGTGGAAACCGTTCACAAAGAAGATGTGGAGAATGTAATACGGTTGATCTATGAAACAGTATTGACCATTAAAAAGGGAGAGACCTTTAGTTATTTTGAATGATTAAGATTAGTCATGGATGAATTGGTGGACATATTGGATGCTGAAGGAAACTTCACAGGCCAAGCTGCTAAGAAATCAGAAGCTCATAAACATGGACTGTTCCATGGAACAGTCCATGTTTGGTTTTATACCAAAAACGCACAACTTCTTTTGCAACAAAGGGGTAAGGAAAAAGATACCTATCCCCTACTTTGGGATGTTTCCGTTGCCGGGCACATCGGTGCCGGAGAGATTGTTGAAACATCGGCAATACGGGAAGTTTCAGAGGAAATTGGATTGGAAATCACAAAGGATGAATTACAGAAAATAGGAGTTTTCAAATCAGTTCAGAAGCATCATAATGATTTGATGGATTGTGAATTTCACCACACGTATTTATGTGAATTAAAAATGCCATTATCCAATCTTAAAAAACAAGATAGCGAGGTCAATGATCTGAAGCTTATTCCGTTACTACAATTTTCTGAGGAGACCTGGGGTATGGCGAACCTTGCAAAGTACGTTCCACATGAAATGGAATACTATAAAACAGTAATCAAAGCGATCGAAAAACGGTTATAGCGTATTTAGAAATTCAGTGGGATTCTCTAAACTATAGGTGTTCTGTTGTCCTGAAGCCATATTTTTTACAACAAAGGAATTATTGGTCATTTCCTTTTCGCCAATAAGAATCACATAAGGTACATTGCGATTATTGGCATATTTCATCTGTTTTTGCATTTTGGCATGACTAGGGTATACATCAGCAGCAATACCTTGTTTTCTTAAGTTACCTACCAATTTCAGTGCAGTCATGGACTCTTTTTCCCCAAAATTTATACAAAGCACGTCTAAAGATTTATCCAATGTTTCCGGAAACAGCCCCAATTCATCCAATACCAAATAAATTCGGTCCAATCCGAATGAAATTCCAACACCACTCACATCTTTTAGCCCAAAGATTCCAGTAAGATCATCGTATCTTCCTCCACCTCCTATTGAGCCCATTTGTACGCCATCTGGTGCAGTTACTTCAAGAATTGCACCTGTATAATAGTTGAGCCCCCTCGCCAAAGTCACATCCAATGCTAACTTTGTATTTTGCAAGCCTAGCTCATTAATCGTACTAATTATGTACTCAAGATCTTCAACACCGCTTTTCCCTTGTTCGGAGTCAGCTAGAAAATTCTTTAAGGTTGCCAACTGGTTGGTATTGGAGCCTGTGAGTGAAAACAAGGGAGCTGCTTTTGATATTGCTTGCTCAGATATGCCCTTGGTCAACATTTCTTTTTGTACCCCTCCTACCCCGATCTTGTCTAATTTATCCAAGGCCACAGTGAAATTTATTAGATTATCCTTTGCACCAATAACTTCAGCAATACCGGCCAAAATCTTGCGGTTATTCAGCTTAATGGTGACCCCTTCCAGGTTTAAATCGGTAAATACAGCATCATACAATTGTATAAGTTCTACCTCTTGCAAAAGGGATTTAGCACCGACGACATCGGCATCACATTGATAAAACTCCCTAAAGCGCCCCTTTTGAGGTCTATCGGCCCTCCAAACAGGTTGTATCTGATAGCGTTTGAACGGAAAATCAATCTCATTTTGGTGCATGACCACATAACGGGCAAAAGGTACCGTTAAATCGTATCGAAGGGCTTTTTCAGAAATCTTTGGTGTTAATGATTTGGAGTTTTTTGAGCTATAAGTGACATCATCAACCTTACTCATAAAATCCCCGGAATTCAATATTTTAAAAATTAAACGGTCCCCTTCCTCACCATATTTCCCCATAAGGGTATCCGAATTTTCAAAAGAAGGTGTTTCTATGGGTTGAAAACCAAAGACCTTGAAGTGTTTTTTTACAATATTTAAAATGTAATCACGCTTTGCGATTTCAGCTGGTGAAAAATCCCTTGTTCCTTTGGGTATGCTTGGTTTTTGTGCCATTTAGTTGATTTCTGCCGTAAATATAAAGCTTTGTGGATTCTCGCCTGCTTATGAAATACAATAATGTTACTCCATCATACTTTCGAACCATTTGTAAAGATTACCTTTTGTGATTACAGCTCCTTGTTGTATTAAATTAAATTTATCCAGGTTCTTATCCGGGGAATACGCTTTGGATGCGGTTAGGTATTCCACAAAATCTGATTGCCAATTCTTTTTGAACCAACTAAAGCCCAATTCAGTGGTCAAATCAATATCGGGATTCATTACTTTGACTGATATTAATTTCATCTCTTTTTCGGTCAATTCGAACAAATGCATTTGTTGGGCTGAAACATTCTCAAGATAAGCCACTTTGTTCAGAACCCCTTCCCAAATCAAATCACTGAAAACGTCCAATTCGTCCTCTGCTACATCGGGTTTGTCAACTTTCAATTGCTTCCATTCATCACCAGAAATTGATTGTGTCACCAAAAAGTTTATAAATTCCTGATGTAATTCTTCCAACTGTTGCTTTGTAAGCCTGGCATATTTCATATTGCAAAAATAAAAAGCCCCGAACGATTACGTCAGGGCTTTTTCAATAATTTTCAGTTTTTCTTAAAAAATATAACGTACTCCAAACTGACCTTGCCACCTAGATAATAGACTTGCGTCATATCCAAAGGTTTCCGTTAATTCTGGATTGAAGGTGTAGGTAGGTACGTTGGTAATTGGATCAACAGATACGGCTAAAGGATTTAGGCTATTAGGTTGTTGAATAACCCCCCAATCCGAATTCAATAGGTTTCCGAAGTTCAGAATATCAAAACTCAACTGAATGGTATGGGTTTTGTCGCCAGCTACTTTAAAATTATAGTCCTGTAGTATTTTAATGTCCCAACGACCTCTCCAAGGTGCCAATGCACCATAACGTTCAGCATAATCACCACGATTATCACTTAAATAATCATCTTGCTGAATGTAAGACTCGAAAGCATCTGCCTGACCAGCTCCACTAAACTGCATTTGTTGTACTTCTGAAGAAGTAGGCACATACATTAAATCATTATTCTGAAAAGAACTATCATTGTTTATGTTACCTGCATATGTATAATTAAATCGACCACCTTGGGCATATTCAAAGAAGGTAGAAATGGTGGTTGCCCATTTATTGTCAGCACCATAATTGAATTGCTTGGATCCAACGCCAATAAAACGATGGGTATCACCATATTTCGAAAAGGCCAAGACATCTGCATTGGCATCGCCCAAGTTAGGATTGAAATCAAAGGCATCACCTGTAATTTCAGCCTCAATTGAATTGACATCCTTGGCGTTTAAATAACTATAGGCTAAACTTGCATATAAACCGTTATCAAAGTTTTTTTGTGCCTTGAGAGCCAAATTCCAAATTCTACCCTTATCTGAATTTGTAAACACATAGGCATTGGTAGCACCCCCAAAAGCATTTGTTGCGTAATCACTCGCTTGATATCTTGGTCTATTATCCCCCGGTGCATCTAGATTCCCTGAAGGATCCCGTAAAGCCCAGTTTTGAACATGTGAAGCATTTAAATCCTTAGTGTAGGATATATCCGCAGTTAACACAAGTCCATTTTCCAGTGCTTTGTCCAATCCGAGATTGGTACGCCAAACCTGTGGCCATTTAAAATCTGGATCCACGGCTTGGTAGAAGAAGAAATCAACACCTTGTACCTGGTTCCCAAGCCACACAAAAGGTAGTCTTCCTGTAAAGACCCCCGTGCCACCCCGCAATTGTAAGGTATTGTCTCCTTTAACATCCCAGTTAAAACCTAGCCTAGGGGATAACAACCAATCATTGCTAGGTAGTTGTTCCGAGTCAACAGTAGTATTCTCCCCAGTATTGGGATTAAAATAAAGGTTGTCTGGTTGGTATGTACCTTTACGCTCTATATTATCCCTTATTTTCTCTGCCGTGTCAAAATATAATGGCTTATCAAAACGCAGGCCATAGGTTAATTTAAAGTCATCTGTGGCACTCCATTCATCCTGCATATAAAAAGACAATTGTCCAACATTGGTTTCAGCAAGGGACCATGCACCTGGCACGCCATCTTCTACTTGGTTATTTGCGTTAAAAGTAGCTCGAGCGTTGGCAAATGTAGCAGCGTAATCGTTGGCATCAAAATCCTCAATAGCAACATTGCCAAATAGATCAAAGCCATAGCTCGTTAAATTGAAGGAATTATCGAACTGGAATTTCTCAAAGGAAAAACCTACGGTATACGTATGGTTCCCTTTAAAAATATTCATGTTATTTGTTAACTGGAATACCTTTTGATCCAATCGGTTATGCACAGAGAAAGGTTCATGGCCGGCAATTATATAATTAGTCCCGTCTTTTGTTATGTTAATTGAAGGAGCTGGCGCAGATAATGGATTTCTGTAATCATCGAAATGCGTATATCCTATCTGCAATTTATTGGTGACTTCATCAGACAATGTTGAATTCAATTCCAATTGAATTGAATTTAGGTTGTTGTTGATCTCATATCCTGAATTTTGAAACTGCAAAGTCGTAAAGTTTGGACCCCTCGCAGTTATAGCTGTCGGGTGCGCGGGCTTTTCCTTGGAGGCATTCAAGAAATTATAAATTACAGCCAATCTATTTTTACTATTGATGTTCCAATCCAATTTAAAAATACCCTTGGTTGATTCAGCACCAAAAGTAAAACCCTCATAAGCTCCTGTGTCGTAGCCAATTGAGGCCAAACCGGCTTGTACTGCCAATAAATCGCTCTCTAGTACCCTTGATTCATTAATCGCCCCTGAGCCAGTATTGGGAATCCAACCATTGGACCCCAAATCATCCCTTTCATCTTTCTCGAAGTTGGCAAAGAAGAATAGTTTATCTTTTATGATGGGGCCCCCTATGCTAACTCCATACTGATTTTGCTTAAGATCCGGCTTAACAACATCCTCACCTCTGATTTTGCCACCTGTTAAACTTTCGTTTCTAAAATAGCCATAAACCGTACCATGTAATTCATTGGTACCACTCTTAGTTACCGCATTTACCGATGCGCCTGTAAATCCTGATTGTGTAACATCGTAAGGAGCTGTAGAGACTTGTATCTGGTCAATGGCATCCAGGGAAATGGGTTGTGCATCGGTCTGACCACCTGGAGTAGGTGCATCTAATCCGAATGGATTGTTAAAAATGGCACCGTCCAAAGAAAAGTTATTGTATTGATCATTGCGCCCACCAAATGAATTGCCACTGGCCGTTGGTTCCAAACGGGTGAAATCCTGGGCAGAACGTGAAATCGTCGGTAGTTTTGTCAACTCTCTTCTCCCGACGCTGGTTTCGGCACCGGTTCTATCATTTCCAAAGGTACCGCCTTGGTCAGATACTACCACAACTTCATCCAAAGCTTGGCTATCCGCGACCATTAGGGCTTCTACATTGAATGTTTTACCTAGGGTCAAGTAAACATCATTTTGCTCTTGGGTCTTAAATCCTAAATATGAAATAGATACATTATAGGGTCCGCCAACTCTAAGGTTCAAAAGATTGAATCTTCCATCTTCATTGGTTATGGCTCCATAAACTGTTCCCGTAGGCGTATGTGTAGCAACAATATTCGCGCCTAATAAGGGTAAATTTTGATCATCGGTTACCTTTCCTCTAATGTTAGAAGTTGTAACCTGTGCGATTGCTGAAACTGTAGCAAATAAAAGCACAATGCTTAGTTGTATTTTTTTGTACATGTATTGGTTTTGAGTTAATCGCTTAAAATTAGGCAAAAAAAAGGGCTATGTAAACATAGCCCTTTAAAGTTATCAACCTTCTGGGATTACTTTTCAGCAACCACTTCAAATGGAAAGTCCACAACGACATCTCTATGTAACCTGATCTGCGCGCTTGCTGTTCCTGTTCTCTTTACCGTACCACCATGAATACTGATGTATTTTTTATCAATCTCATGACCTTCTTTTTCAATGGCGGCAGCTAAATCAATAGAAGTTACTGATCCAAAAAGCTTATCACCAGAACCGGCTTTGGCCTTAATCTTTAACTCAAACGCTTTCAAGGCCTCAGCAGTCTTATTTGCTTCATCTACTATTTCCTTGTCTTTATGGGCTCTTTGTCTTAAATTCTCTGCCAATACTTTTTTTGCTGAAGGGGTAGCCAAAGTGGCCAAACCCTGAGGGATTAGAAAATTTCTACCGTAACCGTTTTTAACACTTACCAAATCGTCTTTAAAACCTAAGTTTTGTACGTCTTCTTTTAATATAAGTTCCATGGTTCGTTTCTTTTATTTTAATAAATCACCAACATACGGCATAAGCGCCAAATGACGAGCTCTCTTTACAGCCTGTGCTACTTTTCTTTGATACTTCAAAGAAGTACCTGTTAATCTCCTTGGTAAAAGTTTGCCTTGCTCATTAACCAATTTCATTAAAAAATCAGCATCTTTATAATCAATATACTTGATGCCCGACTTCTTGAAGCGACAATACTTCTTTTTTGTGTTGGTCTCAATATTCAATGGGGTCAAGTACCTGATTTCCCCATCTTTTTTACCTTTTGCCTGTTGTTCTATAGATGCCATAATTCCTACGCTTTAGCTTTTAATCTTGTTCTTCTTTTCTCAGCCCATTCTATGGCATGTTTGTCTAACTTTACAGTCAAAAAGCGCATAACACGCTCATCTCTCCTGAATTCTTGCTCATACGGGTTAACAAGCTCACCAGGAGCAGTGAATTCAAACAAATGGTAAAAACCACTTTTCTTGTTTTGGATTGCATAGGCCAATTTCTTTAGCCCCCAATTTTCTTTTGACACCATTTTGGCACCATTCTTAATTAAGAAATTTTCAAATTTCTTAACTGTTTCCTCTATCTGAACATCTGATAGAACGGGATTTAAA
>CAZHJO010000083.1:0-9138 GCA_964532755.1 uncultured Maribacter sp.
GAATGAGCTTGGCCATTGCGAAAATGCAGGGGTATATAGGCCCGCCCCTGGGTTACTTTCAGTACCATGCCTTGGATCGGAAGCTATAGTAATAGGGATACCTAGACGCGTTCGTTCAGCCATTTTTTGAATGGTATTGTTGTATTTGGCCATTTTATCCGCCTCTAAGGAAGCCAATATATTGAAACTGTTCATCTTTTTTCTGGCGATCATCTCAGAATTTGAGGGCAACATCATCGACATCATCAAGATCATTGGGTTGGTCGAAAGCACTGGCGTTTCCATTGGATTCCCATCCGGGGTAGTTCCTATCATGTTAACAAACATAGATCCTGCTTTTTCCTCAAGATTCATTTGCGCTACCAAATCGTTGGCTCTTTCATCAATGCTGGCCATCGGGTTTTCGTAAGTATCCATTTTCCCGTTCTTGTTCAGATCTCGATAATTGATGCCAGCCTGATTTAGGGTTGGTGCCTCTACTCCTAAGAGTTCCATATTACTGTTCGATGTGCTCTTTTTACTAAAATATACTACGGCAATTCCTATAATAAGAATTGCTAAAATGCCCAGCAATAAATACTTTAAAACCTTCCATACTTTTTTCATAAGATCTTCTATAGTGTTATTTTGACACAATATTACAAAATTAATTTCTATTGTGCTATAATGACACAATAAAATTATACATTTGCCCAATGGATCGAAAGTTGAAAGATTTTACCAATCATGTGGTCGATGAATGCCTGCCGGGCAAATCAATAGATTGCGTCATTCTCGGGTTTGAAGAACAACAATTGAAGGTGTTGCTACTTAAATGGAAGTATGAGGATATTTGGTGTCTGCCCGGAGGATTCATTCGAAAAGATGAGGACATGGATCAGGCTGCAGCGCGTATATTGGAAATGCGTACAGGATTAAATTCAGTATATCTAAATCAATTTTACACTTTTGGGAGTGAGAAACGCTCTAAATTGAATGAAGAGGCTCAATTGACTAGAATGCGTCATGTTTTAGAGGAGTTGCATGGTAAAAATGAAAAGTTCATTACATGGATTACACAGCGATTTATAACCACAGGATATTTTGCTCTGGTCGACATAAGGAAAACCGACCCACATCCCGATATGCTTAGCGAAAGGTGTGCATGGAAATCGCTCTCCAATTTAACAGGATTGATGATGGACCATAAGGAGATAATTAAAAAAGCTATGGAACACCTTCGCATACAATTGAATTATCTTCCTATTGGGATGTCGCTATTACCTCAAAAATTTACCATGCAAGACCTGCAGAAATTATATGAAGCTATTTTGAAGAAGCCCTTGGAACGTAGCAACTTTCAAAGAAAAATGTTGAAATTAGGATTTTTTATCCGTCACGAGAAGCAACTTACCGGAGCTGCGAACAAAGCACCCTATCTTTATAGTTTTGATGCAGATAAATATGAAACACTGATTAAGAGCGGTATAGGGTTTAAATATTAGTTAAAGGGCATAGGGTTCACTATTGTGAAATCTTCATTTTTTTGTACTCCAAAAAATCATTTCCATAATTATATCAAAAAATGCAACTTTCAGAAGCAGATTTGATCCCAAAATAAATATTCAACGCTATTTATAATTATTTTTGTGCCCTTATTCATTAAGTATATTCCAAGTGGGCAGAAAATATGTTTTTGATTTTGATAGTACCTTAACAAGAGTTGAGGCATTGGACGTACTGGCCGAAATGACCTTGCAGAGTAAGTCGAATAGGGATGAGATAATCGATGAAATCCAGAAAATCACCAATCTCGGAATTGACGGGGATATTTCGTTTACCGAATCCTTGGAACGCCGAATTAAACTTCTCAAGGCCCATAAGAATGATTTAGCTGGACTTGTTGAGGAACTTCGCCAAAAAATATCAAAATCAATAGAATCCAATAAGGAGTTTTTTGAAAAGTTTTCCAGCGATATTTATATAATTTCGTGTGGATTCAAGGAATTTATCGATCCGATTGTACAGGAATACAATATTCCTTCAGATAGGGTGTATGCAAATACCTTCGAATTTGATGAAGAAGGTTATATCATTGGTTTTGATGAAAAAAATCCTTTATCACAGCACAATGGAAAGATTGAGTGTCTTGAACAAATGAATCTTGAAGGGGAGGTCCAGGTCATAGGGGATGGTTATAGTGATTATGTAATGCGTGAAGCTGGAATTGCACACAAGTTTTTTGCATATACAGAAAATGTACATCGTGTAAAAGCTGCCGATAATGCAGACCATGTAACACCGAATCTTGATGAATTTTTGTTCGTCAATGATTTACCACGGAATATTTCCTATCCAAAGAATAGAATCAAAATATTATTGTTGGAAGATGTGCATCCCGCGGCAT
The DNA here is from genome assembly GCA_964532755.1 of uncultured Maribacter sp. Classification (GTDB taxonomy): domain Bacteria; phylum Bacteroidota; class Bacteroidia; order Flavobacteriales; family Flavobacteriaceae; genus Maribacter_A. Next base: position 2,387 of record CAZHJO010000083.1, read on the forward strand.
TTGATAATCTTTCTGCAGACGGTTTCGCCGTAGAGTTGGTAAAAACTAGTTTGTCCGAAGAACAATTGATTGATAAGATAAAAGGTGTACATGTTTTGGGTATTCGTTCAAAAACACAGGTAACTCGAAAAGTATTGGATGCCGCCAATAAATTATTGGTTCTTGGCGCTTTTTGTATTGGTACTGCACAAATTGATCTTGATTATTGCAAGCAAAAAGGAGTAGTTGTTTTCAATGCACCTTATAGCAATACCCGTTCGGTTGTAGAATTGGCCATTGGTCATATTATCATGCTCATGCGAAATGTATTTCCAAGAAGTGTAGAGCTCCACGCTGGGCAATGGAATAAGTCTGCCGTCAACTCTAGAGAGGTGCGGGGTAAGAATATTGGTATCGTAGGATATGGTAACATTGGAAAGCAATTATCAGTCCTTGCAGAGGCCATTGGAATGCGCGTTTATTATTACGATGTCGAAGATAGACTTGCACTTGGTAACGCCATTGGATGTGAAACCTTAGAGGATTTATTGAATGTTTCCGATGTGGTTACCTTACACATTGATGACAAAAAGGCGAACAGGAATTTCATTGGAGAACGTGAGATAAATCAAATGAAGCATGGCGCTATGCTTATTAACCTGTCCCGAGGTTTTGTAGTTGATATTGATGCATTGGTGAATGCTTTGAAAAGTGGTAAGATAGCTGGTGCTGCTATCGATGTTTATCCGGTAGAGCCTAGAAGCAACGGAAATTTCGTTTCTGAGCTTCAGGGATTGCCGAACGTAATATTAACACCACACGTAGGAGGCAGTACGGAGGAAGCTCAGCGTAATATTGCGGATTTCGTTCCTAACAAAATTATGGATTACATTAATTCAGGAAATACGGTTGACGCCGTTAATTTCCCGAATATCAGATTACCTAAACAAGTAAATGCGCATCGCTTTTTACATATTCATAAGAATGTGCCAGGAATTATGGCTAAAATCAATGAGGTGCTGGCCAAATATGAAATGAACATTATTGGGCAATACCTTTCGACGGATATGGATTTAGGGTACGTTATTTCTGATTTGGACAAGGAATATAATCAGGATGTAATCAAAGAATTGCGTAGGATTGAAAATACCATCAAGTTTAGGGTCCTATATTAAATAACTTAGCGGTGATGATAAGGCTCGTTCTTCAGAATTGTGAGTGCCCGGTATACCTGTTCAACAATGAATAATCGGATCATTTGATGTGAGAATGTCATTTTGGATAAGCTTATTTTCGATTGTGCCTTGCTGTAAACAGCATCACTAAATCCATAAGGGCCACCAATGACTAGTACCAATTGTTTTATCCCGGAGTTCATTTTTTGCTGTAAGTAGTTCGAGAACTCTATTGAATCGAATTGCTTTCCATTTTCATCCAGTAGAACCAAAACATCCGTAGCATTCAATTTTTTAAGAAGCAATTCGCCTTCTTTCTCTTTTTGTTGTGCTTTGGAAAGGTTTTTGACATTTTTTATATCGGAAATAATTTCAAATTGAAACTTAATATAGTGCTTTAATCTATTTTCATATGTCGTAATAAGTTGTTGTAAGGGAGCACTATCGGTTTTGCCAATGGCGAGCAATTTTATCGTCATGTTTCAAATTTAAAACTTTCAACTTATAGGATGTTATTATTGGGTTATGTTTTTAGTAATTTAGCGCAAACCAATTTTATTGATGATTTCCGAAGTACAATTTCAGCAAGAAATAGATTTGATTATTGCGAATGCCATTCGAGAGGATGTTGGTGATGGTGACCATAGCTCTCTAGCATGTATTCCTGCAACCTCAGAAGGGAAAGCCAAGCTTTTAGTGAAAGATGATGGTATAATTGCTGGTATTGAATTTGCTAAGCAGGTCTTCGCCTATGTCGATGAAGAAATGCAGGTTGAAACTTTGATTAAGGATGGTTCAGAAGTAAAATATGGGGATATTGCATTTTTTATTAAAGGAAGATCACAGAGTATTCTAAAAGCTGAACGTTTGGTTTTGAATGCAATGCAACGTATGAGTGCTATAGCTACTAAGACCTATTCTTTTGTAAAATTATTGGAGGGCACAAAAACAAAGATTCTCGATACTCGAAAAACAACTCCTGGAATTAGGGCTTTGGAAAAATGGGCCGTTAAGATAGGAGGTGGTGAAAATCATAGGTTCGCCCTGTTTGATATGATTATGCTCAAGGACAACCATATAGATTTCGCAGGAGGGATCACAAAAGCTATTTTAAAGACCCAACAATATCTGAAGGAAACCAAAAGAGATTTGAAAATTATTGTGGAGGCTAGGAATTTAAAGGAGATCGAGGAAATTCTGCAATCAGATGGGGTTTACCGTATTCTCATCGATAATTTCAATTATGAGGATACCCGTAAGGCCGTGGCAATGATCGGGGATAGGTGCTTTACTGAATCCTCTGGAGGGATAAATGAGAAGACCATCCGTACCTATGCCGAATGTGGGGTTGATTACATTTCTTCAGGCGCCATAACACATTCGGTTTATAATATGGACCTTAGCCTTAAAGCAGTTTAGATGTCAGCAGAAATAGAGGCTAAACTTAATAAGATTCCCGTACTAAATTGGTTGGTGACTTTTCTAAAGAAAGTAAAATTACCCGCTTTTGAAGGCCTTTCATTGTACGATCTTATTGAAATGTATATTCTGGGCATAGTTCAAGGGGCATTGTCGGCAAGGGCAAGTTCTATTGCCTTTAGTCTTTTTATGGCTTTGTTTCCTTTATTGATATTTTTAGTAACCCTAGTGCCATTCCTTATTCCTTACGCAAGCGTGGGCAATGAGAATTTCGATGCACAATTTTTATTGTTCTTGGAATCATTTCTACCTACGGCAACAAGTGAGTACTTTGGGGATATTTACCAACAGATCAAGAACCAGCAGAGTGGTGGATTGTTGTCCTCCGCATTTTTTATTTCTATCTTTTTAATGGCAAATGGTGTAAATGCCATATTCGGTGGTTTTGAGAATTCGTATCATATTGATCTTACACGCAACTTTTTACGACAATACGCATATGCGCTGATGGTTGGGTTGATACTATCAATATTGCTTATTATTGGTGCTGCTGCTTATGTGTATTTCGAATTTTATATTGTAGATTATTTAAGTGAATGGGCGGCAAAGACCAGAGGTTATGATCTTACTGAAAATGATATCGTAGGGGCCCAGATTGGTAAAATCCTATTTTTTGTTATTCTCTCATACTTAACCACGGCCATCCTATATTATTTTGGAACAACTGAAGGAAAGCAGGCCAAATTCTTTTCTATTGGGGCATTAATGACCACAATCCTGTTTTTATTGACTTCTTATCTATTTGGGGTGTATGTTGAGAAATTTGCGCGATATAACGAATTATATGGTGCTTTGGGAGGATTATTGATTTTGATGGTGTTCATTTGGTTAAATTCCAATATATTGCTGCTAGGGTTCGAACTGAACGCTTCGCTTAATTCGTTACGGAAAAACATAAATAAGGATGACAAAATGGAGTAGGATTTTATTATTTGGAGTGCTTGTATTGTTATCGTTTACAGTACAATCACAAAGTATATTTGGTAAATGGAAAACCATTGATGATCGAACGGGCAAGCCCAAAGCTATTATAGATATCTACAAGAAAGATGGGTTAATGTACGGTCATGTCGTTGAGATTTTGGAAGAGGGAAGGGAGAAAGCACTATGTATTAAATGTGACGACGAACGAAGGGATAAACCCATTGTGGGCATGACGATCATCGACGCAGCTAAAGAGCATGATGATGGCAAATGGAAAGGCAAAACCTTGTTCGACCCTGAACAAGCAATGACCTTTCGATGTAAAATTTGGTTGAATCCCAAGAATTCCGATGAGCTTAAAGTTCGGGGTTATTTGGCATTTATTTATAGAACACAAACGTGGTTGCGGGTTGAAGGTTAGAAGGCAATGAATGTATGCAACACTTCATCAATGTAATATTGCCCATACCGCTCGAAAAACTCTTTACCTACAGTATTTCTGAAACTGAAGTTGAATGTCTACATCCTGGAATGCGGGTGGCTGTCCCATTCGGAAGATCAAAAATCTTTACCGCATTGGTTTACGAAATACATGCAACTCCACCAAAGGCTTATGAAGCGAAGGAAATTCATAAAGTACTGGATGAACAACCCATCGTTAACCAATTGCAATTGCAACATTGGCGATGGATTGCCGATTACTATATGTGCACCATTGGCGAAGTTTTCAGAAGTGCTTTGCCCAGCGCATTCTTATTGGAAAGCGAAACTTTGATTTTAAGGAATGAAAAGGGAGAAGTAGCTGATAATGACTTGAAAGATGATGAGTTCTTGGTTTTTGAGGCGCTTCAACATCAATCAATGCTTAAGGTACATGAAGTAAGTGCTATAGTTGATCGAAAAAATGTGCTACCGATATTAAATCGATTATTAGAGAAGAAAGTCATCCTCCTAAAGGATGAGATTTACGAGAGATACAAGCCCAAGTTGGTTCGATATGTAAAACTTGGCAATACCTACACATCCGAAAAGAAGTTGGAGGCGTTACTTGAATCCTTGACTAGGGCTCCAAAACAAAGCCAAGTTGTACTTTCATTATTCCAATTGCAGGCCAATGATAAAAAACCCATTAAAATCTCAGATTTGGTAAATGTGAGCGGTAGCTCCAAAGCCGTAATCAAGGCTCTGATAAAAAAAGGTGTTTTAGAGGAATATCAGATTCAGACAGACAGAGTTAGTTATGATGGTACTAACGAGCGTCTAGAATTAAAGAGGCTCAACGAACATCAACAAAAAGCTTTAGATAACATATATCAAAATTTTAAAAATGAGAAGGTTACGTTGCTTCATGGAGTCACTTCCTCTGGAAAAACAGAAGTTTATGTAAAGTTAATAAAGGAGTGCATTAACACTGGAAAACAAGCTTTGTATTTAGTACCCGAAATTGCCTTGACCACCCAACTAATCTCAAGGTTACAGGATTATTTTGGTGAAATGATATCTGTTTATCATTCTAAATACAGTGTTCATGAAAGAGTAGAGGTGTGGAATAATGTCTTGCATGGAAAACCAAAGGCGCAAATCGTAATTGGTGCACGCTCGGCATTATTTCTACCTTTTTCGAAATTAGGATTGCTCATAGTTGATGAAGAGCATGAGGGTTCGTTTAAGCAATTTGATCCCGCACCAAGATATCATGCCAGGGATGCGGCTATAGTTTTATCCACACTACATCGGTGCAACATAGTATTAGGTTCTGCTACGCCAAGTATTGAAAGTTTCAATAATTCCCAATCGGGAAAATACGGTTATGCCAATATTGATAGACGATTTGGCAATGTCTTAATGCCCGATATTGAGTTGGTTGACCTAAAGGAGCAGACAAGAAAAAGACGAATGAAGGGCCATTTCTCGGAAAGATTATTGGAAGAAATTACCGAAACCTTGGAAAATGGGGAGCAGGTTATTCTTTTTCAAAACCGAAGGGGATTTGCACCGATTGTAGAATGTACCACATGCGGTCATTCACCCCAATGTCTTAATTGTGATGTGAGCTTAACCTACCATAAGTTTAAAAAACAACTGCGTTGTCATTATTGTGGACACCATATTGCCTTGCCTGAAAGTTGTGAGGCCTGTGGGAGTCAAACATTGGATACCAAGGGCTTTGGTACTGAACAAGTAGAGCAAGAATTGAAAGCACTGTACCCTAAGGCAAATGTAGGCCGTATGGATTTGGATACTACCCGAGGTAAATACGCATATGAAAAAATTATCACATCTTTTGAGCAGCACGAGCTCGACGTGCTAGTAGGCACCCAAATGCTGACCAAGGGACTGGACTTTAGAAATGTGAACCTTGTTGGCATAATGAATGCCGATTCTTTATTGAATTTCCCTGACTATCGCGCCCATGAACGCAGTTTTCAATTATTGACACAAGTTGCCGGTAGGGCAGGGCGCACTCAAAAACGTGGGAAGGTCTTAATCCAGAGTTACAACCCGCACCATCAGATTTTGAAACAAGTTTCGACCAATGATTATATGGGCATGTATAAAGAACAGTTGTATGAAAGAGAACAGTTTCTTTATCCGCCAATAAACCGCATAATTAAAATCACTTTCAAGCACAAGAGCTATAATACTTTGAACGAAGCGGCCGAGTGGTTTTCGAAATCCTTGAGAAACGTGTTCGGAACCGGAATATTAGGCCCTGAATACCCTCCAATAGCCAGAATCCGAAATCAATACCTGAAGAATGTACTAGTTAAGATTCCAGTAGGGCATTCACTGGGTAAAACCAAAAATAGCATTAGAAGAATCGAAAGTTCTTTTAATGCTATTTCCCAGTTCAAAAGCGTGCGGGTAATCTACAATGTAGATCACATATAGTAATATTCACCCCATAAAGTGAAATCTAAACGTTACTTAGCGCTTCGGCCAGTTCTGTCTTTTTATTTCTACTTAAAGGTATAGACCTTCCGCTAACTTCAACATTTTTACTATTGAATTTTTCAACCTTTTCAAGGTTCACAATATAGGATTTGTGAATTCTTAGAAATTTTTCTGCGGGTAACTGCTTTTCGAAAGATTTCATTGTTGATAAAATTACAATATTTGCCTCATCGGTCACCAATTTAATATAGTCACCAAGAGCTTCTATCCATTTAATATCGTTGAGGATAACTTTTCTTT
>CAZHJO010000084.1:0-9011 GCA_964532755.1 uncultured Maribacter sp.
CTTTCGAGAAAGGCGAATTGGTAGCTATTGATGGTAAAAACGATTCTCCCGTGGCAAATATTGAAAAATTGAATGCCATGGCATCCAAATATGCCATTGGTAGGGATATTCATGTTGGTGATACCATAATTGGAATCAAAGGACGAGTAGGTTTTGAAGCCCCAGCTTCACTGATTATTATAAAGGCACACCATTTATTGGAAAAACATACACTGACCAAGTGGCAACAATTTCAAAAAGAACAACAAGGTAATTTCTATGGGATGTTATTGCATGAAGGCAACTATCTCGATGAAGTAATGCGAAATATCGAGGCTTTTTTGACCGATACACAAAAGAACGTTTCAGGTGATGTTTTCGTTGCTTTGTATCCTTTCCAATTTAGATTGAACGGAATCTCCTCAAAGCATGATTTAATGAATGCATCCTTTGGAAGTTATGGCGAGATGCATAAGGGCTGGACAGCTGCTGACGCCAAAGGCTTTATTAAAATACTATCCAACTCAGGAAAAATATACAATCACGTAAATCAAGATCATGATTAAGGCAGGCATAATAGGTGGCTCTGGTTACACTGGTGGCGAATTGATCCGAATTTTATTGAATCATTCCAAAACGGAAGTTGATTTTATTTACAGCACCACAAGGGCAGGGAAAAAGATTTCAAGCGCACATCCGGATTTGCTGGGATTGACCGAAATGAAGTTCACAGGTGAAGTAAATTTAAATGTGGATGTTGTTTTTCTGTGTTTGGGACATGGGAATTCCACCAAATTTCTAAACGAAAATAACTTTTCCCGAAGTACTAAGATCATAGATTTAAGCAACGATTTTAGATTAAAAAAAGATTCAGTTTTAAATAATAAAAAGTTCATTTACGGTCTACCGGAATTGAATAAAACCGCGATTGAAAAATCAAATTACACTGCTAATCCGGGTTGCTTCGCAACTGCTATTCAATTGGCAATATTACCCTTGGCAAAAGCCAATTTATTAAACAACCAAATACATGTAAATGCGGTCACTGGTAGTACGGGAGCTGGTGTAAGTCCCTCTGGCACAACGCATTTTAGTTGGCGAAACAACAATGTTTCTTGGTATAAACCTTTTACGCACCAACATTTGGGTGAGATCAATGAAAGTCTAAGGGGACTACAGGAAAATGCCGGTGAAGTCATGTTTCTGCCCAATCGTGGAAATTTTACCAGGGGCATTTTGGCCACTGCCTATACCCAATACGATGGCACAGAGGAAAAGGCAAAACAACTTTTCAGGGATTTTTACAAAAACGCTGAATTCACCCAAGTTGCAGAGGAGCCCATCAATCTCAAGCAAATAGTGAATACGAATCAATGTCATATACATTTGCATAAGCACGAAACTACTTTGCTTATTACAGCTGCAATAGACAATTTATTAAAGGGGGCTTCTGGTCAGGCGGTCCAGAACATGAATTTAATGTTTGGTTTAAAAGAAAACAAAGGTTTACAACTAAAGGCAGGAGTTTATTAAAATATAAAAAAGAATCCTGTCTCACAGGAGTACGAAATACTAAGCACATGAAAATAGCAATATTAGGCGCAGGAAATTTAGGGTTATCGATAGCTGAAGGAGTCTTGCATAGCAACGGAGCCACAAGCATGTATTTGACCAAAAGAAATACCACAAGCATACAACATTTCGAAAAATTCGGCAATGTCATTGTTACCACGGACAATCGGGAAGCCGTTCAAAATTCAGATGTTTTGATCTTTGCCGTACAACCATTGCATATTGGCAATTTGTTGGAAGAAGTAAAAGATCTGTTTACAGAAAAACATGTTATCATTTCGACCATTACGGGATTCAGTATTGAAAACATTGAAAATATCATTGGCAAAGAACATCACATTATCAGAAGTATGCCCAATACGGCAATTTCAGTAGGTAAATCCATGACCTGTATTTGTACGAATACATTGGGCAAAAAATCTGTAGAATTGGCCAAGGCCATTTTTAACCGAATGGGGCATTCCATGGAAATTCCGGAAGAGCAGATGCAGGCCGCAACGGTTATATGCGCAAGTGGAATAGCATTTTGGATGCGTTTGATCCGAGCCACAACCCAAGGGGCCATACAATTGGGTTTTGATGCCAAAGAAGCTCAAGAATTGGCCATGTACACCTGTGACGGAGCAGCTGGACTTTTAATTGCTTCCGGCCATCATCCTGAGGAAGAAATTGACAAAGTTACTACCCCCATGGGTTGTACAATACAGGGACTGAACGAAATGGAACATCAAGGCTTAAGCTCATCACTTATCCAGGGAATTGTAGCTTCATTTGAAAAAATAAGTGAGTTTAAAAAAGCGAACCAATGAAACTATTCGATGTATACCCGCTATATGATGTAACCCCTCTTTCTGCCAAGGGAATTGTTGTTACAGATGATAAAGGGCAAGAATATCTTGATTTTTATGGCGGGCATGCTGTCATATCAATTGGTCACTCCCACCCACTTTATGTAAAACGATTAAAAGACCAATTGGATCAAATTGGTTTTTATAGCAATGCTGTACACAATCCGCTTCAGGTAGAATTGGCAACCAAGCTGGGGAAGTTATCAAGTTGCACGGACTACAACCTATTTCTTTGTAATTCTGGTGCTGAAGCCAATGAAAATGCACTGAAAATGGCATCTTTCCAAACAGGTAAATCACGCGTCATCGCTTTCAATAATAGTTTTCACGGCAGGACCTCAGCAGCAGTAGCCACTACAGATAACAAAAAGATAAACGCCCCAATAAACAAACAGCAAAAAGTTGCATTTTTACCTTTTAATGATTTACCTGTCTTTGAAAGTGAAATTGAAAAAGGAGATGTGTGTGCTGTAATTTTTGAATCCATTCAAGGTGTTGGCGGGTTGGATGAACCTTCTACAGAATTCCTTAAAACAGTTGAAAAATTATGCAAAGACCATAAGGTATTGCTTATTGCTGACGAAGTGCAGTCAGGTTTTGGACGAAGTGGTAAGTTCTTTGCATTTCAGCACCATGAAATTAAACCGGATATCATAGCCATAGCCAAAGGAATGGGAAATGGGTTCCCGGTAGGCGGAGTTTTGATTCATGACAGTATCAAGGCCTCTTACGGACAATTGGGTACTACTTTTGGGGGTAATCATCTTGCCTGTACCGCAACTTTGGCCGTTCTTGAAGTCATGGAAAACGAAGAATTAGTGAAAAACGCCAGGGAGCTTGGAAATTATTTTTTGGAAAAGGCCAATGATATTCCTCAGGTAAAAAGAACCAAAGGAAAAGGATTGATGTTGGGATTGGAATTTGATTTTGAAGTGGCTGAGCTTCGCAAAAAACTGATTTATGAGCAACATATGTTCACTGGTGGGGCAAGCGATAAGCACGTTTTAAGAATTCTACCTGCCTTAAACATCACAAAAACCGATATGGACATATTTTTCGAGAAATTAAAAATAGCATTGTCATGAGTATAATGTTGAATATAGATAAACGCAATGCGGTCCTAAATTCCATGATCGAATTGATCACAAAGGGTAAGAGTGTCCTTTTGGAGGCCAATAAAAAAGATTTGGAAGCGTACACTGGTGATGATATTGCCATGTATGACCGCTTAAAAGTTGATGAGGATAAAATAAAAGGGATGATTAAATCCTTAAATGAATTGGCACAGCTAAAGGATCCTTTGAACCAAGTACGATTTGAATTCGAGCATGAAAACGGTCTTCAAGTCAGCAATAGAACAGCCTCTTTTGGCACTGTACTTATCATTTACGAATCCAGACCCGATGTAACTATCGAGGCGGCGGGAATAGCCTTTAAATCTGGCAATAGGATTTTACTGAAAGGGGGCAAGGAATCGTTGAATAGTAATATGGTTCTTGTCGATTTTTGGCATATGGCCTTAACCGGGAACCAAGTTTCAAAAGATTGGGTTACTTATCTACAGTACAATCGAATTGAGACTCAAAAATTTTTGGAAAACCCCACACAAAAAGTAGATTTGATTGTTCCCAGGGGTGGTGAAAGGTTAATCGCATTTGTAAAACAACATGCTGCTTGCCCCGTAATTGTGAGTGGCAGGGGCAATAATTTTGTGTATGTGGATACCGATGCCAATCAGCAGATGGCATTGGATATTATCATTAATGCAAAGACAACCAAAATATCTGCCTGTAATGCCTTGGACAAGGTCTTGATAAATTCCGGATTGGCGAATAAAGTCGGTTTTACGAAAAAACTCATTTCCCTATTAAGAGAAAACAAGGTGACCATATTGGCTGACAATCACCTAGGTAGTTTGGATAACGTATCCAAAATCAAGGATGAATCCGTTTGGTATGAAGAGTTTTTGGATTATAAGATTCTTCTTGGCGAAGTAAATGATATGAATGAGGCTATCGATAAAATCAATCTTTATGGAGGAGGGCATTCATCAGCAATACTAACTGAAAATGAAGAAACCGCTTCCTATTTCATGAATTCAGTTGATTCCGCCGCGGTTTACCATAATGCATCAACACGATTTACAGATGGAGGGCAATTTGGTCTGGGTGGAGAACTCGCAATAAGTACCGATAAATTACACCAAAGAGGACCTATAGGTTTACAACATTTGGTGACCAACAAATGGTATGTAAAAGGTAATGGTCAAATAAGGTAATTATGAAGAAGAAGAAGAAGAAGAAGAAGAGAATCTTGTTAAAAATAGGCACCAATACCTTAACCAAGGAGACCGATCAGATTTCCCGAGGTAAGATAGAAGATATTGGAAGGCAGATAGCAACGCTGAATGAGGAATACGAGTTTATCATAGTCAGCTCAGGAGCTATCGCAGCGGCCAAGCAATTCGTTAAATTGGAACATAATGGAGCCACCATTGATGTGAAACAGGCATTGGCAGCTATTGGGCAACCTCATTTAATGCGTATTTTTCAAGAAAATTTTAGGGAGTTGGGGTTGTCAACCTCCCAATGTCTTTTATCCTATTCGGATTTTGACAATTTAGACGCCAAGGAGAACATTAAGAGTACCATTAATGTTCTGGTCGCAAATAACTTCATTCCCATTATTAATGAAAATGATACGGTAGCCACTGATGAAATTCAATTTGGTGATAATGATAAATTGGCCGCTTTGACCGCTGCACTTTTACAAGTTGATCTATTGATGATCGCAACGAATACCGATGGGGTCTACACAAAGGAATCCATTGAAAATAACAAACCGGAAACAATTGCCATGGTTGCTGGTGTACAAAAATTGCAAAATGAAATTAGCACATCAAAATCATCGCACGGTACAGGGGGAATGCAATCAAAAATTGAAGCTGCTATCATTGCCCAAGCAGCAGGAATTGAAACCTGGATAGTAAACGGATTAAATGACAATTTTATAGTAGATGCCATTAGTGGCACGAGTAACCATACTAAAATAAAATGATGCAACATTTCCTCTCTGTAAACGACATAGATTCCCTTCCTAAATGGATTGAAGAGGCAAGGACCATAAAAAATAATCCGCTCCAGTCAAAATCGTTGGGTAAGGACAAAACCATCGGATTGTTGTTTTTCAATAATAGCCTAAGAACCCGATTAAGTACCCAAAACGCAGCTATGAACCTGGGAATGCAAGTCATTGTAATGAACTTTGGCAATGAAGGTTGGGCTTTGGAATACAGCGATGGTAAAATAATGGATCAGGGCACATCTGAACATATAAAAGAAGCTGCCCAAGTGGTCTCGCAATACTGTGATATCATTGGAATAAGGGCTTTTGCATCGTTGACCGATAAAGAAAAAGACGAAGCGGAGGAGGTCCTGAATGGTTTTAAGAAATACGCCAGTGTTCCCATTTTAAATATGGAAAGCTCGGTTGGTCACCCACTACAGGCTTTGGCCGATGCCATAACATTGGCCGAAAATTCCAACAAGTCCAAACCAAAAATAGTACTGTCCTGGGCGCCCCATCCCAATGCATTGCCCCATGCAGTTGCCAATTCATTTATACAAATGATGCAGTTACAGGATGCCGATTTTGTGATTACACACCCTAAAGGGTATGAACTGGACCCTGGAATAACCAAAAATTCACAAATAGCGTTTAATCAAAGGAAAGCCCTTGAAAATGCAGATTTCGTTTATGTGAAAAATTGGAGTAGTTATTTGGATTATGGTAGCGTCTTGAACCGGGATCAAGATTGGATGATGACTAAAGAGAAATTGGGTGCTGCCAGATTTATGCACTGTCTTCCAGTACGAAGAAATGTGGTGGTCGAGGATGCCGTACTAGACAGTGAACAGTCCTTGGTCATAGAGCAAGCCAATAATAGAACGTATGCTGCACAAGTTGTTTTAAAGAAGCTTTTAGGGAATTTAAAATGAAACAAAAACTGTCCATAGTAAAAATCGGTGGAAATGTCATAGAAAACGAAATTGAGCTTGACCAATTTCTTTTAAATTTTTCTAAATTGGAAGAACCTAAAATTCTTGTGCATGGTGGTGGCAAATTGGCCACAAAATTGGCCACAAAATTGGGTGTTGAATCAAAAATAACCAATGGTAGACGTATTACCGACACCAAGAGTCTTGAAGTCATTACCATGGTATACGGCGGACTCACGAACAAGAATATTGTGGCCAAATTACAGGCTTTAGGAACAAATGCCATTGGACTTAGTGGGGCCGATGGTAACACCATTCAGGCCCATAAAAGGCCTGTCAAGGAAATTGATTTCGGATTTGTTGGTGATATTGACGGAATTAATGCTGATCTTATTCATACTTTGGTTAGGAGTGGTTTATCACCGGTCTTTTGTGCAATTTCCCATGACGGCAAGGGTCAATTATTGAATACGAATGCAGATACTATTGCTTCGGAACTGGCGATTGGGATGAGTCATGCCTACGAAACCAATCTTTATTATTGTTTCGAAAAGAAAGGAGTATTACAGGATGTAGAAAATGATGTTTCGGTCATAAGCCATATCAATACCAAAAGTTATAATGACTTATTGCGACAGAACATCATAGCGGATGGTATGCTTCCTAAAATGCAGAATTGTTTTCATGCATTACAACACAATGTCCATAAAGTTTGTGTCGGCGATAGTTCCATGATAGAGGCCGGTTCAAGTTTATTTACAACGATAACCTTATGAAGATAAATCAACAAAAACTTACAGATAAGGCTATTGGTTTATTGCAAGAGCTCATCTCCATTAAATCATTTTCCGGGGAAGAACACCATACGGCCGAAGCCATTGAAGACTGGTTTAAAGCTTTTAACATTCCCTATGAACGGGAAAACAACAATGTTTATGCTAAGAACAAACATTGGGAGGACACCAAGCCAACACTTTTGTTGAACTCGCACCATGATACCGTGCGGCCCAATAAAGCCTATTCCCGGGACCCATTTGATCCACAAATTGAGGATGGGAAATTATACGGATTGGGCAGCAATGATGCCGGTGGCGCCTTAGTCTCATTAATGGCAACATTCATCTATTTCTACGCTTCAGAAAATTTGACCTACAACTTATTAATGGTGGCTTCCGCTGAAGAAGAAAATGCTGGACCTAAAAGTCTTAGGGCCTTACTTCCTGTTTTACCAAAAATTGATGTCGCCATTGTTGGAGAACCTACCTTGATGCAATTGGCTATTGCTGAAAAAGGATTGGTGGTTTTCGATGCCGTAGTCAAAGGCACACCTTCCCATGCTGCACATCCAAATGAGGATAATTCAATTTACAACGCCATTAAGGTACTTGATTGGTTTAAGAATTATAGGTTTGAGAAAGTATCGGATGTATTGGGAGCGGTTAAGTTAACGGTTTCACAAATCAATGCCGGGAGCCAACACAATGTGGTACCCGCCCATACCGATCTGGTTATCGATGTTCGCGTAAATGACTTGTATAGCAATGAAGAAGTGGCCGCTATTTTAAAAAAAGAAGCCCCCTGTGAGCTACAGGAGCGATCATTGCGATTAAATTCGTCCTCAATTGACAATAACCATCCTTTGGTACAATCCGGAGTTGCATTGGGTCGGGAAACCTATGGTTCACCTACACTATCGGATCAGGCAGCACTGACCTGCCAATCGATGAAATTAGGGCCTGGAGATAGCACTCGATCACACTCTGCCGACGAATATATTCATGTGACTGAGGTTGAAGAAGGCATTGACTTATATATTAAACTATTAAAAGGGTTCCTTCTCTAAAAGGGATTACATAAAAAATAAAAATCATGAAACTCTGGGATAAAGGATTTAGTACGAATCAAAAAATAGATCACTTTACAGTTGGTAATGATAGGGAATTAGACCTGCTCTTGGCAAAGTATGATGTTATTGCTTCCATGGCCCATGCCAAGATGTTGGGTAAAATTGGAATATTGACCAATAATGAGACCATTTCCCTCGTGAAAGAATTAGACACAATAGCAAAGGATATTGAAGGGGGTTCGTTCACCATCGAGCAAACTTTTGAGGACATGCATTCCAAAATAGAGTTTCTACTAACTGAAAAATTAGGGGATACCGGTAAAAAAATACACACGGCACGTTCAAGGAATGACCAAGTATTGGTGGCCATGCACCTCTACTTGAAAAGTGAGTTGCTAGTAATAAAAGGCGATACTGTTACGCTCTTCAATTTGCTAATGGATTTGGCCGAAAAACATAAAGAAGTATTGCTTCCCGGTTATACCCATCTGCAAATAGCCATGCCATCATCTTTCGGGCTATGGTTTTCGGCCTTTGCCGAAGGTTTGATAGATGACCTTTATTTTATCGATGCCGCATTTAAGGTAGCAGACCAAAATCCCCTGGGCAGTGCCGCCGGCTATGGGAGTTCATTTCCTATAGACAGAAACTTTACGACTAAAGAAATGGGTTTCGACACTTTAAAATACAATGTAGTAGCTGCCCAAATGGGTCGTGGCAAGGTTGAAAAAGCTACTGCTTTTGGAATGAGTAGTATAGCAAATACAT
>CAZHJO010000085.1:0-9007 GCA_964532755.1 uncultured Maribacter sp.
TAGGATTGGATACAGACTTAGAAAAAATACCACCTCACTTGTTAACCGAGGAAGATCCTATATTTGCTTTTAATAAAGCCATTATCGATGCGACCCACCACTTATGTGTAGCCTATAAACCAAATACCGCATTTTATGAAGCCTACGGTATCAAAGGATGGCAAGCCCTCGAGAAAACAATCGATTATCTTAATGAAAATCATCCTGATATCTTTACCATAGCCGATGCCAAACGTGGCGACATTGGGAATACATCTACTAGGTATGCCAAAGCTTTTTTTGAGGAATTGGGCTTTGATTCAGTGACCATTGCCCCCTACATGGGAAAGGATTCAGTTGAACCATTTTTGGCCTTTGATAACAAGCACACCATTTTATTGGCATTGACCTCCAATGAAGGGGCGTATGATTTTCAGACCAATATGGTAGATGGTATGGAGTTATATAAGAAGGTCTTAAAGACATCACTTACCTATAAGAATAGCTCGCGTTTAATGTACGTAGTCGGAGCGACCAAGGCCAGTTTCCTAGAAGACATTCGCAGCATTATCCCAGATAGTTTTTTGTTGGTGCCGGGTGTGGGAGCACAAGGGGGTAGTTTAAAAGAAGTTTGTCATTATGGAATGAACGAGCAAGTTGGCTTATTGGTGAACTCCTCAAGAGGAGTTATATATGCTTCAAGTGGTCAAGATTTTGCAGATGATGCTGCCAAAAAAGCGGAAGAATTACAGCAGCAAATGAAAAAACAACTCAAGTCTATGCGTTAGTTTGTACTAAACCAACTCTTCAAGTGTTTTTTTGATTTTTTGCGCTTTTTGCTCAAAAAACTCCCCTAATTTGGTGTTGCTATATTTAATATTGGAAGCTTTTTCCATGAAGCATTGATATTGGTATTCCAAGAGTGCTATGGCTTGTCTTCCGGTTGTCATAGGAGTAACCGATCCTACTTTGCAATATTGCTTTTCCATAATAATTGAATGTTCTAACAAATATACGGGCTAATTACCATTTTAGACGTTTGTAGTGAGGATGTACACCTAGTTTTCTGGTTATTTATCTATTTATTAACAATTCCTTGATAATGTTGACAAAAAAGTACTGGAAAAGCTGTTAAATTAATCTTTAAGCCTAACGGACTATCAAAAGATTTTATACATTGCAAGATTCCTAAATTGGGACGTTTTTAGAGAACACTTTTGTTAAATTACAATACATACCTCCACCAGGATTCTACGACTTGGGTGACTTTTGTGCATGGCGCAGGGGGGAGTTCTTCTATTTGGTACAAACAAGTCAGGGAATTCAAAAAACACTTTAATGTATTGTTGTTGGATTTGAGAGGTCATGGTGATTCAAAACCAAGACTTAAGGATGCCTTTAACGAAAAATATACCTTTGATTCCATAACAGACGATATTGTTGAGGTAATAGACCATTTAAAGATTGAAAAATCACATTATATTGGAATTTCATTGGGAACTATTTTGATTCGCAATTTAGCAGAGAAATTTCCTCATCGTGTGGAAAGCATGGTCATGGGTGGTGCTATTATGAGACTCGATATACGGTCTCAGATATTGATGCGATTGGGAATCATCTTTAAGTCCATTATTCCATATTTATGGTTGTATAAATTTTTCGCATTTATAATAATGCCCTATAGGAACCACAAAGAGTCTAGATTGTTGTTTGTTAGGGAAGCTAAAAAACTTTATCAGGTAGAATTTACAAGGTGGTTTAAGCTCACCTCGGAAATAAATCCATTGTTGCGAATGTTTAGAACAGCCGATGTTAACATACCCACATTATATGTTATGGGTGGGGAAGATTATCTTTTTCTTCCAGCAGTCAAGAAAATCGTTCAAAAACACACTGCTTGCAGCCTGATGACCATTGAGTATTGTGGGCATGTTGTGAATGTAGAACAACCTCAGTTGTTTAATCATGTGGTAATAGGCTATGTGTCCGATTTTAATTCTTGAGTATGGTTGGTCTTGCCCTTGAAAATTAAGTTGAAAACCTTGAAAACATCAATTGTCGTTTCGGTTGTTATGCTACTTGGAGTTATGGTTATAGCTCAGGAAGAGTCCTGTGCGTGCTGTAACGAAAACCATAAGGCTTTTGATTTTTGGATAGGAACGTGGGAAGTGACGAATCCCGATGGTACTGCAGCAGGAGAAAATACCATTGTTAAATCCGAGAGCAATTGCGTTTTGAGGGAAAGTTGGAAAAGTGCAAAAGGGGGGTATACCGGGACAAGTACCAATTTTTACAACCAAACAACAGGGCAATGGGAGCAATTGTGGATTGATAATACTGGAGCACATTTAAAACTTAAAGGCAATCGCCAAGGCAATCAGATGATTCTTTCCTCAGAGGAATTCATAAATAAAGATGGTGATTTGAATAGGAATAGAATTACTTGGACACTAAATAATGATGGTACAGTACGTCAATTATGGGAAATATTGAAAGAAGAAAAAGTGATCAACATTGCATTTGATGGCCTTTATCAAAGAACTGAATAGGTATAATTGAACCTATGTTCTCCTCAATGCAGCTTTATGTAAAAGGCAGTCCTGGATATTTTAATAGCTAATTCAAATATTTACACTAAAAAATGAGAAACAAAAATATTTTTCAGTAGTGTCTCAGGACTGCTTTACATTCATTTGTTTGTCTATTGTAGCGCAAATTATGCGCAAATTGTCAATAATAGGGAAATGCTTATAAACGTTTCCGTTTCCGATATAAGTTTACCTTTTTTTTACTTTAGGGTACATTAGGCAGTACGGCAGCTTTATTGGCAATTACCAAGGTCAAATTCTAACTCTATTGGATTACCAGGGATAAGGTTTTTACCAATAAATCCAATAAAATCGTGACTATATCTAATGACCTGAAAGACGTTACTTGATGGAAGATCCCCTTGCGTCAGAATTGTACCATCCGATGTTATGGGAGTAATATATTCCCATACAATTTCACCGTCTGAATCAAATTCAAAAAATTTACCTTGGGTTCCTTCACAGACGAATGTGTTGCCATTTGAAAGGCGTTGTGCACTGGATAGTATTCTGGAATAAAATAATAAAGGGTCCTCATTATCGGTGTAGGTCCATTCCGCCAATTTTGGACCGTATGCCTCAAATGGTGTATACAGGTAATTGTTAGGGTTATCCATTATTGGGGAAATAATGTCTATTGAAGAATAGTTTGATGTTCTTCCCAGACCATTGTTGAAGATTAGGATTTTACCCCCATCAGGGTATTGTTCAGGTATCCAATGGGGATTGTGTTGGCCAAATAGTTGACGTGCGTCCTCGGATCCATGACCATAGGCTATAGGATTTCCCCATCTGTAGAGTAAATCCCCACCTTTTCCACTATTGCCCCCTAAATGGGAAGCAGCCTCCTCTGTGCTTGTTGAATGATCTATGATATAGAGTTCACTTAGTTTTTGCGAACTGATAATAATTTGATCTAAGTTTTCATTATAGTGTAACGCATTCATATGAAGCCAGTCTTTATTTCCATTCGAAGTCCCTAGAAAATTTATATCTATGCGTTGGGGATTATCGATTATTGAACCAAAGTTTTCCTGGGTGGAATCAAATTCCTGGATCAAATGATCCCAGGCTTTCCATTGCCATACAATCTCTCCACCTGAGGTCCCATTTGGTTTTATTTCAATAATTTGCTCGTCATATAGCTCTCCTTCGGAAATATTTGCAGGGTTTCTACCGGCTAGGATTGCTTCTAAACCAGTCTTCCTATGAGCGACTAACAGCAGGATGTTGCCATTGGGCAAATCGACCATTCCGTGATGTTGGCTGAATTGAGGCGAAGAATAGATATATTGCCACTCCAGATTACCATCCCAACCAAATTTCTCTATAATTCCGCCTATCCCACCATACGATAGATCTTCATTCTCAACTTTACCTGCCCTCAAAAGGGATCCGTCTTCAAGTAGCGTAAAGGCTCCTCCTCTTTCATGGTCGCTAATCCAATGGTTGATAACCCTTCCACAAAGATCAATAAGATAAGTGTCTTTATGAATAGTAAAGAGGGTATAGCCATCATCCGATTTATTTTTGTGCTTAAGCACCCCTAGGGTATTCGATTTTGGAATTTGAAATGGTTCCATTTTGTTGAGTGGCGGATTCGAAATATTTGGTTCGAACCCTGAAAACTGATCACTGGAACAGGATAGAAATGGGGCCGACAATAAAATAATGATATGTGTGAATATACTTCTCATGCATTCATATCAGTTGAATGTTCACTAAAAATGAAGCGTTCTTGCAGAAATTGGTATAACAATGGTATATAGACAGTTTCATTTATGTGAAACTGTCTATATATTACCAATGAAATAGAAATACTTCTATTGTGTGAATAGTTCGGGCCAGTCTTCTCCTCCCGCTCTAGTTATAACCACATCGCCCGAATCACCATAGTCATTGGACCAAGACATCGAAAGTTCAGGACCACTGACATCGGTGATTACCCAGATATAGGTCAGTGCGTATTGATCTTGTCCTCCCGAAATAATTAGGTTGCAAGCGTCAGTAAATGTTGCGCCCCCACTGGTTGCAGGTGAATCGTTCCAACAGGTAGTCCCGTATTGACCAAATCCTAAATCCGATGATAAATAGATGCCGCCCCCTTGATCTGTCCATGTTACCGTACCGGTTACCTCCCCTGTGGGACAGGTACCTGTTATCGCTTGTAGATTGGTTGAAACATAGGAATGCGTGCCTCCTAAACTTGATGTGCAGGACACGGGATAATTAATGACGGTTGTAAAAAGCACCGTTGTTTGAATATTTGTTCCAGTACCCCCTGTTACACCATCCGGACTTACGATATCCAATACAGTTCCGTCTTCCATGGTGAACCGTGTAGTAATGGTTAATACATCCCCTACCTCGAAATCGGCACCGCTGTTGATTTCGGAAAAGGCCGATATTATATCGTCGGCGGTAATTGTAAAATCCTGTGGTAATGTGACATTACTTAGTAATACCGCGTTATAAACAGGTCCGGCAAAAGTAGTATAAATACCTACAATATCTGTGGAAGCAGGTTTACCTTGCGCCACTGAGGCATTGAACTCAAGGCTAATTGGCTCTCCGGAATTCACCTTCACCAGATCTATGAATGCCGGAGCTGATGTAGATTTTACCATGTTCGGCACGGCACCTTCGTCTAACGGAATTACTGATGTTCCGCCATCATCCTCACAGGAAGTTGCTAAAGCTATCGTTGCTACTATTAAGAGTAGTATAATTCTAATTTTTTTCATAATATTTTTTTTAGTTGTCCCAGAATATTTTAACAGATGTTGGATCTTTTTGAGCTGGTGCGTTTTGATTAAGGTTTAATTCTGGTTGTGGCCAGAAAAATGAATGTTGGAAACCATTGTTCAGCACCGTTAAATTATCCAACAAAGGCCAACCGTCGCCGTTGTCAAGCTGGTATTCCGGAGATCCGCCATTGGGGTCAGCCAAAACAGGATATCCAGTTCTTCTATAGTCGTTATATTGATCCATATGGTCACCAAAGGTTGCTACCCATTTTTGGGTCATGATTATTTCTAATTTCTTTGCATCACTGGCAGTATCAAATTCAGCATCAATATTATCCATGAAATTGGTTACCTCATCTGAACCACTTAAGGTTGGTACAACTTGTGTGGTCCCCGTTCCTGCCACAACTTGGTCCACTTTTGCAAAGCTTGCGGTCATGGCCTCTCTAAGTTTAGTGCCTGGATCACCACTCATTAAGCCTACTTGCATAAGTTCGGCCTGAACATATAGGAATTCATCATAGGTAAGGATTCTCCTTGGGGCTACCCCTGTACCACTAGCTATAGTCCTTGCAAATCCTTGCCCATCATCATATCGACCTCCACAAGGAAAGATTCCGGGAAAAGTAGCATCGGTCTGTACAGCATGGTCCCTATCGGGTCCAATACTGCCAAAACGAATAGTAAAGAATCCTGTAGATGCATCCCAATAATCAGCATTGGGGTCACCTGTTGATGTATCTCCCTGGTCCCTAGGAAACTGCTGTGGAACCAATTGATTGACCCAATAATATGGAATTCTAGGATCTTCGTTAGCTGTATGAATGTTGGGATTCATACCCATTAATATTTCGTAGAACCATGGGCTAATATATTTTGTGACCTGTGCACCACCATAGGCATCTCTAAAAAGTTGGTTACGCTCGTCGGAAGGTGCTTGGGCTATGGTATGGATAAACTGAAAATCATCCGCGATTGATGACATGAAATTATTCTCCGCCACCAAGGAATTAAAATCTGCCTGATTGAATAAGGAGGACAAACGTATCTGGTTATATAACTTTAACTTATACGAATTGGCAAATTTCACCCATTTGGCAGTGGATCCACCATAAAACAGGTCATCGGATCCTGGTAAAGTCAATCCCTGCCCACTGGCTACCTTTGCTTTTCCTGAATCAAGCAAATCCAAAACGGCTTGATAAATTGCTTCCTGACTATCAAAAACAGGACTCACGGTTCCTCCCTCCAATAGGGTAGCTTCCGAGAAGGGAACATCTCCCCAAAGATCTACGGCCACCGACATCAAATAGGCCTTTAATATCTCGCCAATACCGACATAAACCCTGTCTCCACTTTCGGTGGCTTGTGCAATTAGCGTTTCAATATCGGTAAGGGAGAGATATATATTGTCCCAATCATTATTCAGATTTACATTATCTGCCTTAGTACCGTATTGATCTTGTTCTTCCCTAGCAGTAAGTTGGTGGGTATATACCGAAAGCATGTCACCGCTCCATAATCGAAAGTCTACCGTAGTTGCAACTGCGATATCGATGTTTGTCAATAATTGGCCTAAAGGAGCCGTTGTAGGACTATCCGTATCGGTGTCAACGTCCAGGTATTTTTCGCAACTTATAAAAAAGAATGCGATAATTGACCAGGCTAAGGAGTAAGTTAGTAATCTTTTATATTCTATATTTTTCATCAGTTTATTTTTATTTGTTTTTTAATCAGTCAGATGTAATTCGTTAATTAACAACATGGTCAACATAAGAATCACTATGGCTCATATCATGCCTTTTAAGATTAAAAAGTTAAATTAAGTTTGAACCCATATCGTCTTGAAGTGGGAGCGGCAGAAATCTCGATTCCCTGAAGTCTCGTAGATCCAAAACTTGTCACTTCAGGATCAAAATTTGTATATTTTGGAACGTTAGGGGCAAAGTACCAGAGGTTATTACCCATTATACTAAAACTGACTTTGCCAAAGGGCGTTTTGTCCAGCCATTTAGAAGGCATGTCATAGGTCAGACTCATTTCCCTTAATCGATAAACCGTACCATCATATATTTCGCCCTCATCTACTGTGTTGATGCCAAATGTATTGCCTCCCGCTGGAGAGAAATACAATTCGTTCATATCGATCTGCGTAGTATTTGGAATCTGATTTCCGTTTGCGTCTAAAATTGGATTTCCGGCATTGTCACCATAAAATCCGGGTATGATGAAAGTACGTTCCCTATTTTCAGTATCCTTGGTAACTCCTCTACCCAATAAGGCCACGATGCTTGATGATTGAACATCACCTCCTTCTTTCCAATCGAATTGAGCTCTTAACGATAGGTTTTTATAGGTAAATGTATTGATCAATCCAACTCTAAAGTCCGGATTGGGATCACCAATAACACCATTTTCCAAATCCTGTACAATTCCGCCTCCTGCTTGATTGATCAAATAGTTACCATCGGCATCACGTGCGAAACGCTGTCCAAAGAATACCCCGAAAGGTTCACCAACAATGGCGTGGGCAACTTCATTGGCATTGAACTGTATTCGTTCCAAACCTTCCACTAATTCAGTAACTTCATTTGTGTTTTTCGTAAACGTAGTGAACCAGGACCATTTGAAATTATCGGATTGAAAGGGAACTAAGGTGAGTCCGACTTCTACACCGGTATTTTGAATTTCCCCAATATTGGTATTAAAGGTTGAAAACCCACTTGATGAAGGTACACTAACGGGAGATATTAGATCAGTAGTGATTTTTTTATACCAACTGAAGTCGAGTACGATACGTCGATTAAAGAACTCCAAATCCAGACCAGCTTCAATTTCATCGGTAAATTCAGGTGTTAAGTCCGTATCACCCAAAGCTGATCGGTTTGCAATGACAGGGGCTCCGGAAAAGGCGTTACCAACTGCGAAAGTCCTATTCAAAAATTCGGGATTGGCGTCCCTACCGACTGAAGCATAGCCAACCCTTAGCTTTCCAAAGGTTAGAACATTACTATCAAGATTAAAGGCATCGGTAAATATAAAGGAAGAAGAAACAGATGGGTAGAAATAGGAGTTGTTCCCTTTTGGTAGGGATGAGCTCCAGTCATTTCTTCCTGTTGCGGTTAAAAATAGGAAATCTTTATATGAAAGGCCTACCTCTGCAAAAACCCCAACATTTCTCTTTCTTGCAAAGCCTATCCCGTTGGTCGGAGTGGGATTTACCAGAGTAACATTTAGATTGTTCTCTACCGTAAAAATTCCAGGAGATATAAAGGTGTTGGCTATAATGGCATGACGATCGGAAGAACTTTGAAGAACATTGTTTCCTAGAATAGCATTGAACCCTATATCTTCGGAAATGTCGTAATCAAAGTTTACCAAAAAAGTAGATTCTATATCCTCATTTATAAAATTATCAGTGGTCACAGCTCCTAGACCGTTATTCGCCCGCGATCCAATATCCCTTATCTCTTTTCTGTCCAAATTGTATTTGTTTATCCCAACACGCAACGAAGCCGTTATATGATCATCAAAGTCATAGGAAGCATTTACATTAGCTACTGTTCTATTGGTATTGGTAATGATCTGATCGTGTTCCCAAGACCAAAGCGGATGGTCCCAACCGTTGTTTGGTGTTACCGAAGCTCCGGTGACCGGATGCTCATAAGGTAAAGTTGTGTCCCAAACTCTTCC
>CAZHJO010000086.1:0-8901 GCA_964532755.1 uncultured Maribacter sp.
TGAATGGAACAATCGCGTTCAGATAAATGACATGCCTTCCCATACTGATCTCCTACAATCTGGATTTCGATATGACGAGGCTCTTCGATCAACTTTTCCATATACATACTACCATTGCCAAAAGCAGCGGTGGCTTCCTGAACAGCGCTATCAAAAAGGTCTTCCATATCCTCAGCCTTCCAAACGGCTCGCATTCCTTTACCTCCACCACCTGCAGTTGCCTTAATCATAACCGGGTATCCCATCTTCTTGGCAATTTTCTTGGCATCGGCAACATCTTTCAATAAACCCTCCGAGCCGGGAACAGTTGGCACTCCTGCCTTCTTCATGGTTTCTTTGGCTGAAGCCTTATCGCCCATACGATCAATGTGTTCCCCAGAAGCACCTATGAACTTGATCTCGTGCTCTGCACAAATCTTTGAGAATTTTGAATTTTCAGATAGAAAACCATATCCTGGATGAATTGCATCTGCATTTGTAATCTCAGCAGCGGCAATAATATTCGGTATTTTAAGATACGATTCATTACTGGGTGCGGGGCCAATACAAACCGCCTCATCGGCAAACCTTACATGTAGACTTTCTTCATCGGCCTTTGAGTAGACAGCTACTGTTTTAATTCCCATTTCCTTACAGGTCCTGATAATTCGCAGTGCTATTTCACCCCTATTCGCAATAAGTATTTTTTTGAACATCTTTTGAAATTTTAAATTTTAAGCTCTAAGTTTTAATCGGTCATACGTACCAATAGTCAACTTAAAATTTACTAAGATGGATCTACCAAGAACAGTGGCTGATCAAACTCTACCGGCGAGGAATCCTCAACCAATATTTTCACAATCTTACCAGAAACTTCAGATTCAATATCATTGAACAACTTCATCGCCTCAATAACACATAATACATCTCCTTTTCCAATACTGGAACCTACCTCGACAAAAGCAGGTTTATCAGGGGATGGTTTTCTATAAAAGGTGCCAATGATCGGTGATTTGATCGTAATGTACTTGGAATCAGCTTCAGCTGTTTCAGTAGCGGGACTTGCTGGAGCTTCCGTTTCAGATATACCAGGTGTTGCAGCAGGTGCAATAGGCGCCTGGGGCATTGGTATTTGTTGTACGTAGGTAGTTTCATTGCTACCTGTTGAACCCGTTCTAATGGTAATCTTGATATCCTCTGTTTCTAATTTTACCTCGCTCGCGCCAGACTTGGCTACGAATCTAATGAGGCTTTGAATTTCTTTAATATCCATTGCAAATAATTTTAAATAGTTTGATCGGTTAATTGTTATATGCCCATTTTAAGTATATAGATCCCCAAGTGAAACCACCGCCAAAAGCAGCGAATACAAGATTATCCCCTTTTTTAAGTTGAGCTTCATAATCATGCAACAATAATGGTAAGGTGGCTGATGTTGTATTCCCATATTTATGTATGTTCACCATTACTCTAGAGTGATCTAAGTGCATTCTTTTGGCAGTAGCATCAATAATACGTTTGTTGGCCTGATGTGGCACCAACCATGCTACATCCGTATCGGAAAGCCCATTGCGTTCCATGATTTTGGCCGCAATATCGGCCATATTGGAAACTGCGAACCTAAATACATTTTTGCCATCTTGATAAATAAAATGTTTTTTATTCTTGACTGTTTCTGCCGTTGCCGGCATTAGGGAGCCACCAGCATCCATTCCTAGAAATTGCCTGCCGCTGCCATCAGCTCTTAAAATCTCATCTTGAAGACCGTAACCTTCAGTATTTGGCTCAAAAAGAACTGCTCCCGCACCATCCCCAAAAATAATACAAGTGGTTCTATCGGTATAGTCAATTATCGAAGACATTTTGTCGGCTCCGATCAACAGTACTTTCTTATATTTTCCCGACTCTATATAACTAGCTGCGGTTGACATACCAAATAGAAAGCTAGAACATGCCGCCAACAAGTCATAGGCAAAAGCATTGGTGGCACCAATTTCTGAAGCTATAAAGGCCGCTGTTGAAGCAACCATGCTATCGGGTGTCGCCGTTGCAACCATCACAAGATCTATTTCAGCTGGGTCAACTTTTCTTTTATCGATTAAATCCTGAGCAGCTTTAATGCCCAAATAAGAAGCGCCCTTGCCTTCTTCATCTTTTAATAACCTTCTTTCCTTGATTCCCGTTCGGGCAGTTATCCATTCGTCATTGGTATCAACCATGCCTTCAAGCATTTTGTTGGTCAAGATAAATTTGGGAACATATCCCCCTACGGCCGTGATGGCCGCCGTAAGTTTGCTCATGCTAGATTGTCTTTTGTATCAAAAACCTTCAAAAATGCGTCAAAAGTGGTGAAAAATAATGATTTTTTGCGACTATTTGATTAAAAAGTGAATTTTTTGATAATTTGAGTTTAGTGGTAAAAAATCGCCAAATCTTGAATTCAAGGTCCGAATTCAGCTTCTCTTTTTTAAATTGAAGCATAAAAAAACCCCGCTAAATTAGCAGGGAACATTTTTTCAATAATCGAGATTAAGCCTCGGCTTCTTCCGTCTTATCGATAAGAACTTGACCTTTGTAATATAATTTACCTTCATGCCAATGCGCTCTGTGGTACAAGTGCATCTCACCAGTAGTGGGATCCTTGGCAATTGTAGGGGCCACTGCCTTATAATGTGTTCTTCTTTTATCTCTCCTCGTTTTGGAAATCTTTCTTTTAGGATGTGCCATTATTAATTATTTATCCGTTCTTAATTTTTTTAATTC
This sequence comes from uncultured Maribacter sp., assembly GCA_964532755.1. Lineage (GTDB taxonomy): Bacteria > Bacteroidota > Bacteroidia > Flavobacteriales > Flavobacteriaceae > Maribacter_A. Next base: position 2,743 of record CAZHJO010000086.1, read on the forward strand.
ATCCCATCGGGGATCGGTATCTTCTTTATTGTTTTTCTCTTCTTTTGGACTAAGTTCTTCAAGTCTTTTTAACGCATCTGACTCCAAAGTCCCATCAAGGACACCAGGATGAACCCTTTTCTGGGGAACCGCTAAAACCACCATTTCATAAGCGTATTGTGCGATGTTCAATTGATGTTCCGCATGGGGAATAATTAAAATCTCATCATTTTCATCATTATATTCATCCCCAAACTTCACGACCAACTCTAAGGTACCAGAAACTTTCTGATTATAAGGCTCGCTTGTAGTATCGCAATCAACATTAACTACACCATCTGCCTGCATTTCTAGCTCTAACATGGTGCTCATCTTATTTAGAACAACATTCAGATCTATCTGCGCATCGTTAAACTCGTCATATCCAAAAGATTCAAAGAACTTGCTTTCTATAACATAATCGAACTCGTGTTTTCCTTGCTTCAATCCAGAGAAAGGAATATCAAACTCCTTATGCTTCATCATTTCAACACTTGTTATATTACTCTAGCCCCATATAAAGGCGGGGGCAAAGATACTTTTTTTTTGACAAAAGCCAATTATCTCATGCAAACTTTTATAAAAAGGGGGGAATTGATCAGATGATAGTGTTAATTACCAAAATGTAAGGTTCAAAACAGTTACAGAAGCACAACTTGCTGATATAATAGACCAGATTGGGAGATGTGCTAGGAAGGAACGCAAAAAAGAATGGTCAGTTTTCGTAGTTCTTGTGTTGCTAATGGTAATCTTAACTTTTTGGTGGATTCGACTCCCAAATAGCACAATAAATTACCGCCTCACTTTCTGTTTTTGAAGTTGATTCCCTGTCAATTGCAGGTATTCCTGCCTGTTTCTAAAAATTTCAATCGCTTTAAAAACCGCTTCTTTAAAAGAGTTGTTATCAGCCTTTCCCTTTCCGGCAATTTCATAAGCTGTCCCATGGTCTGGGGATGTTCTCACTTTTGAAAGACCTGCGGTAAAATTCACGCCATTCCCAAAAGACAAGGTTTTAAAAGGAATTAAGCCTTGATCGTGGTAGGCGGCTAATATTGCATCAAAGTTTTTATAAGCATCCGAACCAAAAAAACTATCTGCAGGATACGGTCCAAATACCAAATGGCCCGCCTCTGACATTTCTTTAATTACTGGTTTCATAACCTCTTCGTCTTCTTTACCAATGACGCCATGGTCTCCGCTATGCGGATTAATTCCCAAAAACGCGATTTTTGGTCTTCGTATACCAAAATCCATCCCCAATGATTTTTCAACAATCCGAACTTTGTTCCTTATTAATATTGGATTAATTGTAGTTGGGGCGTCTTTGACGGCTACATGATCCGTTAGAAGACCAACTTTCAAATCATCGGTAACCATAAACATTAAGCTTTCCCCTTCGAGCTCTTTGGCCAAATAATCGGTATGTCCCGGAAATTTGAAATCTTCGGCTTGTATGTTCTTTTTATTGATTGGGGCCGTGACCAAAACGTCGATTTTATTCTCTTTTAATGCCTTTACCGCTGCACGGAGTGATTTAATGGCGTATGCACCTCCTTCTTCGGTCTCTTGCCCATACTCGATTTTAGGGGTCTCTTTCCAAACATTGACTACATTGACCTTACCATCAATCGCCTTGGCGGCATCATGTACGCCATTGTAATTTATGGTAATTCCCAACTCATTTTTTTGGTAGGCTATGGTCTTATTCGAGGCAAAAATAACGGGCGTGCAAAAATCCAACATACGGGTGTCCTCAAAAGTTTTAAGTATGACCTCACACCCTATTCCGTTCAAATCACCTATAGATATTCCTACCTTTATTTTTCGGCTTTCCTGCATTATGATTTACCTTTGTACCTTAGAGGCTATTTATAAATAAGCACTCATTTTACAGCACAAAACTACTTAATTTAAACGACACATGTTTACGGGAATAATCGAATCTTTGGGAGAAGTAAAGCAACTGGAAAGAGAAGGTGGAAATCTTCACATTAGCATAAATTCTTCACTAACGCAAGAGCTTAAAATTGATCAAAGTATGGCGCATAATGGCGTTTGCTTAACCGTGGTTGCAATAGATGACAACTCCTATACGGTAACGGCGATCGATGAAACGCTGCAAAAATCAAACTTGGGCGAATTGAAAGTGGGGAGTAATGTCAATCTCGAAAGGGCCATGGTCTTGGGATCAAGGCTAGATGGTCATATAGTTCAAGGCCATGTAGACCAAACGGCGAAATGCACCGCTATCTCGGAACAAGATGGTAGCTGGCTTTTCACCTTTGAATATGAACCGAAAATGAATAATATTACCATAGAAAAGGGCTCGATTACAGTTGATGGGGTGAGTTTAACGGTTGTTGATTCTGGTAGGAATAGCTTTAGTGTGGCGATTATTCCTTATACCTACGAGCACACCAGATTTGGATCTTATGAGGCAGGTTCTACTGTTAATCTTGAATTTGATGTCATTGGAAAATACGTAGCCCGGTTGGTACAACCCCTTTCGTAACCATTGGTCAAACTTTGATAAATACGCTCTTTCTGTACATTATATAAGCCAGTAGCATATAAAAACTAACTACTGTGATTGCGTATAATAAGGATGAAAGCTCCATTGGCATGAAATCGTGCATAAAAATATTCTGGAACAACCAACCGTGCAAAGAGGTCTCACCATCAACTTTGATGGAATAGAACAATTTGGTTACAAAACTTGAGAGAAAATAGACCGTTATTGCATTAGCCCCCGCATATTTAAAAATACTACCGAACTTTAGCCCTTTAACATCCGATAAGTAGTAAATAAGTGCTAGGAATATATTGGCCCAACCAGATGTAACCATGACAAAACTGCTGCTCCAAAGTGCTTTGTTGATAGGGAATACGATATTCCACAAATAACCAAGGATCAACATTGCAACACCTAAACCTACAAGGATTGTCACCTTCTTTTCCCTTTCTGAAGTTAATATCAACCCTGTGAATATACCCAATAGGGAAGAAGCAATTGCAGGAATGGTACTCAATATCCCTTCTGGATCATAATCAGCTTTGTAATTATGAGTGCCTAATAGTTTTACATCTATATAATTGGCTAAATTATTCGGTGCACGTTCGAATGTAGATTCCATTCCCTCAACGGGAACATATCCCATCAATAACCAATAACCGATCAATAGCACAGCGCATATACCCACTAATGATTTCCACCTAAAATTAATGAACAAAATCGCAGCGAAGAAGAACACAACACCTATCCGCTGTAACACTCCAGGAAATCTAATATCGGCAAAGTCCTTTATAAACGGAAAACTAATGGCAAACGCACCCAGAAATAAGCCTAGACCAACCAATTTTAAACTCCGGACCGTAATCTTCCTATATGTAGTGGCTGTGCCTTTCTTTTTCTGATACGCAAAGGCAATGGAAGTTCCTACAATGAAAAGGAAAAAAGGGAAAACCAAGTCAGTTGGGGTATAGCCATGCCATTCTGCATGTAAAAATGGGGCATAAACACTGGACCAGGTACCTGGAGTGTTGACCAAGATCATAAGTACTATGGTCAACCCCCTAAAAATATCAACCGAAATTACCCTGTTTTTCATATACTTTATACGTTTAAGAGCCAAAGATGAGTCACCTGGGTTATCCTAATTAGTACTGATTTATTGAAGTCTGAATTCTCATAAATCGTATCCTATGGTGAAGTTTCCCTTTTCGTCTTCAAAGTTTGTTGCTAGCTAAGGCTCCCCTTTATTTGATTTTAACTATTCCAATAATAATTCCGCAAAAAAAGCAGGTTGATGAAAATCGGGCCCAGGTGTTGAAATTGGCTTCCAACTTAAAAAATGGGGCACTTTACACTCATCCCCGCACTTATAAAAATTAGCACTTATGGTTTGCCCTTTCTCAACACCGAGTATCTCTAAGGGAATTGCAAGTTGCAACCACCAGTCCCCGCTTATATTTTCTTTACCAATGATTTCCTTTCCAAGAGAAGAAGCTCTTTTGATTTTTTTTAGCTGATCTTCCTCTAGATGGGTCCTATCGTCCCGTCCTTTGCCATAGCCGACTAGGACAGTGCCAATACAGTTAACTTCAATGTTGAAATAACCCTCGTTTATATTTCTCGAGAAAAAGGCTTCAACACAACTATCCTTCCAAACAGCTTCGTTATCTCTTTCATACTTGGCACGAATATTATCTTCGTTCACTTCATAAAGTATAAAAAGACCAATAGCATTATGTGCCAAATAAAAGGCCACAGAAGGTTTATAGTCATACGCTTTCCAGTTGATCTGATCGATCTTGCCTTTGAGCCCGGAGAAAGCAAGTTTCTTGCTCACATCTTCGAAAGTCATTTCACCAAGATTGTTTATAAACGGAACTACCAATGGTTTAGTCACTTCCATCTCTTTTATAAGTATGACTTGACAGCATTCTGCATCTCCTGGTATTGGGCTTCCATGCTTTGTAGTAATTTATATTGTGCGTGTGTGCGTACCAGGTTGTGTTCGGGGTATTTAATTTTATAATAATTATCCCCGTCAATGTAGTCCATTAAAAAGCGAAGTACTTGTTCATAGGTAATGTACTTGGCCGAAAATGCCAGATAATCAAGCTCTGACTGTACCAGAAACGACTTTGCTTCTTCGAGATATCCTTTGGTGTAAGCAGTGAAAATCTCCATATCCATGGACACGTTATCCAGGTTTTTGTCATCTTCGAGTCCAGTGTTGGTGTATGATCGCATGGCATCACCATAGTCATTTAAGGCGGTACTGCTAAGAACCGTATCAAGGTCGATCATGCATAAAACGTCTCCCCGCTCGTCGAACAAAATGTTGTTGATTTTGGTATCGTTGTGCGTTATGCGCGTAGGAATGGTGCCCTTTTCAACCAAAGTCCAGAATTGTAGCATTTCTTTTCGTCGGTCTTCAATCCATGAGATTTCTTCCTTTAGGGTGTTTTTTCGTCCAACAGGGTCTTTGGACAACACCTCATCCCATTGTTCTAAACGAAAGCGGATATTATGAAAACCAGGCAATATATCTACAAGCTGACCTTTGTAATCAGAGGTCATGCGCTGAAATTTCCCTATGCCTTTGCCGCCAGAATAGGCCAACTCTGGAGTATCGGCGGATTCATAGGAAATACTATCATCAATGAATAGGCACATGGCCCAGAACTCGCCATCTTCATCCAATTGATAAAGCTTGCCGTCGTGGGTTTTGATCAAGGTCATTGTCTCGCGCAAAGGATCGCCACCATTGCGGACAATCTTAGCCTTAAGATGGGTTGTTACGTTTTGGATATTCTCCATCATCGATGGCACATCCTTGAAAATTGTTTTATTTTTTCGTTGAAACAAATAGTTGGGCGAATCTTCACCAACGGTTTTTAAAATGTATGTGTCGTTTATAAATCCCTCACCAAGGGGCTTAATTGATTCAATGTCACCCTCAATTTGAAACTGTTTGGCGATGTTTTTTAATTCAGGTACCATATCATAAAAATTTAGGACAGTTACCTTCTGATTTTATTTCCTTTAACCGCAAAGTAAAGAATGTACAGATATGCGGGAATAAATATCCAATAAGCACTCTGATAATCAGATACAGTAGCTACTTCGGTTGTTTTCACCGCATCGATCAAGAAGCCGAAAATAAGTGGGATTATGGCTCCACCAACAATACCCATTACCAACATAGACGCACCGGTTTTAGTAAATTTACCCAAATCGGCAATGGCAAGTGGCCAGATGGCGGGCCACATAAGGCTGTTGGAAAAACCAACAAGCGCCATACAATAAATTCCATATTCTCCTGGAAGGAATATCATCAACAATACCGATATAATTCCTAACCACGAAAACAACCTTAATGCCGCGGTCTGTGAAATAAACTTAGGAATCATTAGTACACCAAAGATATAACCAATGACAAGCCCTAAAGGAACATATATGGCGAAACTGTCCAAATTCTGCGCGGTATCTCCAAATATGGCTTTTGCGAAACCAATAATCGATACCATGGGCAAGGTTTCTACACCAACGTAAATAAATAGGGCAAGTACGCCCAACAGTAAATGTGGAAATTGAAAGATACTTGTTTTACCGGCAGCATAACCCGTGGTGGC
>CAZHJO010000087.1:0-8818 GCA_964532755.1 uncultured Maribacter sp.
CATTGAAGTCCTGTAGAGCGAATTTATGTTTGCCTTTCACATTCTCAATTAAAATCACCTCATTTCCATTAATATTGGCGCTTGTACCTTTCTCTAAATCGGTAATTGCCACAATAATGTTATCTCTCGGGTCTATTTGCACATAATCTTTGGGCATACATTTTACGTTTTACGATTAAAAATCAACAGTTGCCTTAATAACCCCGTTATCGGGATCTAACCAACTATCAAAATTAGCGATCATATCACCAAAATCTACATTATGGGTAATAAATGATCCAATTGGAAAGTTGCCATCTTCCAAAACGGATATCACATGTTCAAAGTCCTCCAAGGTAGCATTTCTACTGCACATTAAGGTCGTTTCCTTGGCATGTATTGCTGGGTGTTCAAATACTAGCTCGCCTTTCGATAATCCCACTAAAATATACCGGCCTCCGTGAGACATAAAATTATGCCCAAATTCCAGAGCACCTTTATGCCCTGAAGCATCGAAAACCGCCGTCGCTAAATCTTTATTTGTAATGTCCATAACTTTATCAACAGCTCCTTCACCTGCCAAGACCACATGATCCACACCTATTCTATCCTTGGCATAATCTAGTCTATTTTGATTGACATCGATTGCAATAACCTTTGCACCTGCAATCTGGGCTAATTTCATAATGCCGATACCTATTGGGCCACAACCCACAACTATTACCGTTTCACCAGGACGAAGCTGTGCCCTTCTTATGGCATGTGCGCCAATTGCCAAGGGTTCTACAATGGCCATAGCATCATTGTCGAGGTTTGGTGCATGTATCAATAATTCTATGGGGACAGATATTTTTTCTTGCATGCCACCATCTGTATGTACACCTAAAACCTGCATTTTCGTACAGCAGTTGGTCTTACCATTTCGGCATGCAATACATTCATTACAACTTACATACGGCATGATGACGACCTTGTCACCAGATTTGATTCCCTTTTTATTGTCTTCAATTTCAACTACCTCGGATGCAAGTTCATGTCCAAGGATTCTTGGGTATTTAAAGAAAGCTTGATTACCAGTATATGCGTGCAAATCGGTACCACAAATACCTACTTTCCTTACTCTTATGATTGCCTCGCCTTTTACTTTTTTTGGTTCTTCTTTTTCCTTGAGAATGAATTCACCTGGTTTTTCGCAAACAATGTATTTCATAAAAAACTGATATTGAAAAGAACGCACCTTTGAGGTGCGCTCCTAAACTAAAAAAAACTATCTCAAAAAACTATTTATGGAGTACCCATTGTAAATTCCAAAACATGGGCAAAATCCCCAGACTTTTCACCCAAATCTTCTATAGACAAACCATTTTCTGATTGGGTGAATGTTATATTATCCTTGCCTCCTAACAACTTTGCACTTTTGATTTCAACACCCTTCGCAAATTCGCTTGTTGCTGATAAGGATTTGATATTGATTTTACCCTTTTCTGGCCATGATAACATAATTGCATATAATTTATCCCCTCGCTGCGTAAATCGAATATCCTGGGCGGTGAATCCTTCATCTCCTTGGTGTTCTGACATATAACCACCAGAAACGGCCGTCGGACCTTCACCATAGGTGTTCCAATATTTGGTATCGAAAATCGCTTCGCCATTAACAGATAACCATTCACCAATTTGGAGTAGTATTTCTGCTTGGTCCAAAGGAATTGTGCCATCAGCTTTTGGGCCTACATTCAAAAGCAGGTTTCCATTCTTGGATACGATGTCTACCAGGTCATCGATTAGACTATTTGCATCTTTGGAATCCCAATTTGATACATAGCACCACGAATTCTTACCGATCGACGTGTCGGTCTGCCACGGTAATTTTCGTATCCCTGGTAATTTTCCACGTTCCAAATCGTAAATAACAGTCCCTTCCGGAAATGCTTCATGGAATAGATTTTTATCATTGATAACCACTTCTTTTCCCCATTCAATACCTTTATTGTAATAATAAGCTGATATTTTAGGTCTGTATTCCTCGAAGTCGGGAATATCCAAATAAAAATCAAACCAAAGTACATCAGGTTGGTAGTTGTCTATAAGATCCGTTGTTCTTTCCCACCACATTTTTTTGAATTCTTCCGAAACTGGCTCATTTAGGTCTTTTCCTTTTGGGGAATACAAGTCAGCATAGGTTGGATCTGTGGTATCAAAATGGTCTTTTTTGTTGTAGAATGACCAATTGAAGGCATAATGGGAAGAAGCTCCCATAATCATACCCTGTTCGCGTCCCTCCTTGAAAAGCTCACCGAGTACATCACGTTTCGGACCCATGTTCACAGTATTCCATCGGGTAGTATTTGATTTATACATGGCAAAGCCATCATGATGATCGGCAACCGGGATTACATATTTGGCACCTGATTTTTTAAACAAATCAATCCATTCCTTAGCATTGAAATTTTCAGCTTTAAACATAGGTACAAAATCTTTATACCCAAAATTCTTTTGATCTCCCCATTTTTCCTTATGGTAAAGAAAGGTAGCATTGGGTCCTTTTTGCTGCAGATTTAATTGGGCAGTAAATGTAGCAGTGTCCATATACATTTGCCTTGGATACCATTCTGAACCGAAGGCAGGAACAGCGTAAACTCCCCAATGAATGAAGATACCGAATTTAGAATTATTGAACCATTCCGGATCTTTGTAGTTTTTCTTTATTGATTCCCAATTGGGTTCATATTTCGGTATAGAGTCTGTGGCGGTAAGAAGGTTCTCCTTGTTGTTTTTATCGGTTTTGCATGACCCAATGAAAATGAGACCCGCAAGCAAAATGAAAAGATATTGTCTATGGAACATGGTTATTGCTTATTGTTGTGCTAAAATCATATTTTTATGGACAATCCTAAATAACGCATGTACTAATAAGTGCAACATATGGTTAATTGGTAGGATTGGGTCTTATCGCGAGGTTGTGGGAAAGCGCTTATTTCGCTTTTTAAGCAAAAGCCGCCGTATATTTTTGTTGATATGCCAGAGGTGAACAACCTATGAACTTGTTGAATTGCCTATAAAAGAAAGGAAGGCTTTCATAACCCGACCTAAATGCTATTTCGGTTACATGTTGATCAGATTCAATAAGAAGCTTACACGCCAGTTTGATCTTATACTCATTCAGGAAAGTGAAAAATGATTTGTTGAATGTTTTCTTGAAAAACCTACAGAAGGGTTCTTCACTCATAGATACTAGACTTGAAACTTCCTTCAATCTTATTTTTCTGTGATAATTCTCTTGAACAAAAGTATGAATGGCACTGATTCTAGCATTTGATTTATTATTCAGTTTTGCCGTAAAATTGTCTCCAGAGAGCAGCAGAAAGTCTTTAGCATTGGCAAGTAAGTTGAGTATTTGTAATAAGCTGATCAGTTTCTCGAATGACGTTTGAAACATCATATTATTGAGCATTGGTTCTACTTCTTCAACAATTTTCCTATTGAACTTAATACCTCGTGATGAGTGGGTTATTAGTTTCTGAATGCCCATGAATTCGTTTGTTTCCATCCATTTTTGACCTAAATTATCATCTTGCCATTGCACGACAATAGAACGTGCTGCTTTATGGTCGGTGCCCACGTTTTTCCAGCAGTGGGGTAAATTAGGTCCAAGAAGGACCAAATCCCCTTTTTCAAAATCCATAACACTATCACCAACATACCGTACACCACCGCTTTCCTGGATATAGGTAAGTTCATACTCTGGATGAAAATGCCAAGGAGCTTCGAACTCTTGGCTCTCATATTTAAAAACCCTGAGGACACTTTGTAACGGACTAGGAATTTGTTCTAATTGGGCCTTCATAAAAGATTTTGTAAGACCAATATAGCTGATATATAGCTAAAAATAAAGTTAGAATCAATAAAAAGGTCAATATAGGGTATACATTCATTCAAGTTAGGATAAACAGCATATCACGAGAAAAGTTAGTTTTGGCTAATGTAAATATTGGGTTTAAAAGATTTTTTCATGCGTACGAGGCTTACATATGATCTTCAGTATAGATAGCGGGTCATCAAGGAAAGTCTGGACAGTGAATTCAAATGAAGGATCCCGGAACTAAAATGTAAAAGCAATGCAGAAAAGTAAATTAACAGATCCGTTCGAAAAAGCCAGACTTGAAAAAGGTTTTGGTGAGATGAATGATCAGAATGATCCCGTCGTAATGGTATTAGGTCATAAGGATATTCGAAGATGCGCACATAATTGGAAAACTTTTCAATCCGGTGCTGAACCAGGACGCATTGTCATTCCTTCAGAGGTAAACATAAGGAATACTCGACAAATCCCCTTTGAATTAGACCCACCCTTGCATGGGGCATATAGGGCTGTAGTGGAGCCGTGGTTCAAGCGCCCGCTTGAAACGGATTATGAGTCGGCGTTGACAAAACAAATACAAACTATAGTCGATGAGACATTGGAAAAAGATACGATTGAGGTAGTTCGGGAGTTTTCCTTAGTGCTACAATCTCGGGCCTTAACCTTATTGTTCAATGTGCCCTTTTCTGAATCTGAAACTTGGATTTCTTGGGGAACACATGTGTTTAGAAGTGAGGACACTGCATTGGATGCCAACAAGGCCAATGTACTTTACGATTATATTGATAAGCAAATTGAAAACAGTACAAAGAAGCCAGGTACTGATTTTTATTCTGTTCTGCTGGCAGCCGAAGTTGACGGAAAGAAACTTACGAAAGAAGAAATAGAGGGAGTACTTATTTTGACCTTTGCCGGTGGTAGGGATACCGTTATAAATGCAGTCACCAACTCTATAGCTTATTTTGCGGAGCATCCTGAATCTTTGGAAAGATTGCGAAAGGAGCCTGAATTGATCAATTTTGCCATAGAAGAATTGATACGGTACTTCTCACCCTTGACCCAAATGGGGCGGGTAGCGACCGAAGACACCCAAGTCTGTCAACATGCAGTAAAAGCGGATAGTCGAATTTCATTGTGCTGGGCTTCTGCTAATCGCGATGCTAATGTTTTTGAGGATGCGAATGAAGTAGTATTAGACAGAAAAATCAATCCGCATGTTGCCTTTGGGTTCGGCACGCACAATTGTTTGGGTGCAACCCACGCAAGACAGATTATGAAAGTCTTGATCCATACATTAATAAGCAAAGTAAAATCAATAAGAATACTCGACTACGAAGAAAATATTGAGGATCTTGGCGAATTCAAACGTAAAGTCGGCTACGACAAAATCAATGTAAAATTTAATTCTAAATAGACAAAAAATGGCTAAAATAACATTCATAACAAGTGCTAACGCAACTATAACCACTGAAGCCAAAAGGGGTAGTATAATGGAAGTTGCCGTAAAGAACAAAGTGCCTGGTATCGATGGCAATTGCGGCGGTGTTTGCTCATGTGCCACCTGTCATGTCCACGTAAGTCCGGAAGATTGGGAGAAAACTGGAGCTCCGGGAGAATTGGAAAGTGATATGCTCGAATTCGATGAAAACGTAAGTAAGTATAGCCGTTTATCCTGTCAAATTCAAATAAGCAAAGAACTGGATGGTATTATTCTTAAAGTTGCCAATTAATTATGTCTTGGAGTTCTGCCAATAAAAAATGCGTAGTGGTAGGCGCTAGTCATGCTGGGGTGAACTTTGCTTTTGCGTTGCGTCGTGAAGGCTGGGAAGGCGAGATTATTTTATACGACTGTGACCCCGAATTTCCGTATCACAGGCCTCCATTATCAAAAGCATATTTATCGGCGAATGACAGTTCTGAATTGGATTTATTATTTCCAAAAGTGAGTTATGAGGAAGACAATATAACCCTATGCTTAGGCCAATCAATCGCGTCAATAGATCGGGAAAAAAAAACCATTGCTCTTTCAAATGGCGAAGAGCATACATATGACACGTTGGTATTGGCGACAGGAGCACGACCGCTGATTCCCCCCATCAAAGGTATAGACTCGTCCAAGAACCTATTTCCCTTACGCACAATAGCTGATGCCAAAAAAATTGGGACTGCCATGAACATTACAAAGAAGGGACATGTTGTTATTATCGGAGGTGGCTATATTGGTTTGGAAACGGCTGCTTCACTTAAAAAAATGGGAGCAGAGGTCAAAGTATTAGAACGCGAGGAACGAGTTTTGGAACGGGTTACTGCCCCCGAAATGTCAACATTTTTCCAAAAATTACATCAAAATAATGGCGTGGAGGTACTTACCAAGAAAAATGTTACGTCAATATCAAATCCCAATGGTAAAAATCTCATTTCCTGTGAGGATGGTTCAATCTACGAGGCCGATATAATCGTAATGGGAGTTGGTATAAAAGTTAATACGGAACTAGCGGAAAAAGCCGGATTGGAAATTGAAAATGGAATTAAGGTCGATGCTTCGGCAAGAACCAACGATGAACATATTTATGCCATAGGCGATTGTACGTATCATTATAATCCACATTACAATCAGTATATTCGACTGGAATCTGTGCAAAATGCGGTAGATCAAGCAAAAGTTGCCGCCTCTGCTATTTGTGGAAAAGAAGTCCACTATGATTCCATTCCGTGGTTCTGGTCTGACCAATATGATGTTAAATTGCAAATGGTTGGCCTTTCAAAAGGGTATGATCAAGTAATAGAACGTGTAGAAGAGAATAATAAAAAATGCCGGTCAGTCTGGTATTTTAAAGATGATGAGTTATTGGCTGTTGATGCTGTAAATAATGCAAAGGCCTATGTTTTAGGAGGCCGATTTATTAAACAGGGACAAACGCTCGATAAGATAAAATTAGCAGATTCGTCTATACAAATAAAACCAGGCAGTTTTCTTCGAGATTAAAAACTAAATATGTCAATAGTATCAAAATCCGCTATAGCTAAAGGAGATGGAACCTTTACAATAGATACAGTAACCGTAGCAGATCCTCATGAGGATGAAGTATTGGTAGCAGTTAAGGCTGCAGGCTTATGCCATACAGACCATGATTCCTTGACATGGGGAAAACCTATTGTAATGGGGCATGAAGGCGCGGGCATTGTAAAGCTCGTTGGAAGCAAAGTATCAAGTGTTCAAGTTGGAGATGCCGTAATTCTAAACTGGGCAACACCCTGTGGCGATTGTTTTCAATGCAAAAATGAAAATGAACATATTTGTGAGCATAATTCCCCCGTTGTGGCCGGGGCAAACGGATTTACACCCGGACATGCACATTTTGAGGGCACCAAATGGAACAATATGCCGATAGAACGTTCATTTAATATAGGGACACTTTCAGAATTCACTTTGGTTAAGGAATCCGCAGTGGTTAAAAATCCTCTTCAGGATATGTCTTTTGCGGCAGCTAGTATCGTAAGTTGTGGAGTAATGACAGGATTTGGATCTGCGGTTAATACCGCTCAGGTCCAAGCGAAGTCTTCCGCCGTAGTATTGGGTACAGGGGGGGTTGGTTTGAATGTTATTCAGGGAATTAAAGTTTCTAAAGCATCAAAGATCATTGCGGTAGATATCAATCAAAATAGATTGGATTTGGCCATGAAATTCGGTGCTACACATACTATTTTAGCCGATAAAAACGACAAAGGACTGCTAAAAGCTGCCAAAAAAGTAATAGAAATTACCGATGGGCGAGGTGCTGATTATGCCTTTGAATGTACCGCAATTCCGCAGTTAGGAGCTGCTCCCTTGGCTATGGTAAGAAATGCTGGTACAGCGGTACAAGTAAGTGGCATTGAGCAAGAAGTAATGATTGATATGTCTCTTTTTGAATGGGACAAAAAATACATCAACCCTTTATATGGTAAATGTAATCCTCAGACAGATTTCCCGAAGATCATCGAACATTATAAGAATGCGGAAATTATGCTGGATGAAATGATCACAAGAACCTATCCCTTGGAAGACTTACAACAGGCCTTCGATGATATGCTAACCGGAAAAAATGCTAAAGGAGTAATTATATTTGATTAATTGAAACTTTTAAATGTCAAAATTTAGAACAACGGAATTATCAGATCCCGAATTCGAAAGTAATAACCTCCGGTTTATTACGGTCAAAACACCTAACTTAAAGGGAAGAGGTGATATCTGTTTGTTTGTTCCGCCAGTCGATGGTTTAATAGATGTTCCCATTGTCACGCTTTTACATGGTGTTTACGGTAGTGCATGGATTTGGGCCCATAAAGCCGGTGTGCATTTCACCGCTTTAAGAATGATGCAAGAGCGAATGATTAAACCTATGGTCATCGCCATGCCGTCAGATGGCTTATGGGGTGATGGTTCGGCCTATTTGCCACATAACAATAAAAATTTTGAAAGATGGATAACCGAAGATGTTATTGATGCAACAATTGAAAATATCGACTGTGTTAGTACAAAGTCGCAATTGTATATCGCGGGACTGTCAATGGGAGGATATGGGGCGTTGCGTTTGGGGTCTAAATATCCATCTAAGTATAAGGCAATATCCGGGCATTCGTCAATAACGAACAAAAACCAAATGCACTTATTTGTTGAAGAAAATGAAGTTATGTATGACCAAAATGACAAGATAGAGGAAGATGTCTTCGAATTAATGCGTAAAAACAAAGAAGATCTGCCTGCCGTTAGATTTGATTGTGGAAAGGAGGATCTTTTAATTGAACATAATAGAACCTTGCATGAGAAACTCAAGGCGGCCAAAATTGATCATGATTATCAAGAGTACGAAGGTGGCCATGAGTGGTCTTATTGGCAGGAACATATAAAAGACACTCTCCTGTTCTTTACCGATAAAATATAAAAATCATATGTAGTAGTAATTTGATCCTACGTTATCTATAGTATCATAATTA
>CAZHJO010000088.1:0-8780 GCA_964532755.1 uncultured Maribacter sp.
GTATAAGCCTGCAGATACAGAAGATTGTCCGCTTCATAATCCTTGAAGACATCGAACAATAATTGCGAGTTGCTTTGCAAATGCTTCATTTTTATTCCTTTTTCAGGATAACCTGTGAATACCATCCCACTTATTACCGCAATATCACGAAATTTTCGCCTTGCCATTTCGGTTGAGTTCAAACTTTTTTGCAGATCATCGAACAAGTAATCAGTGGTGAACAAGTTATTGTCCAATACTTCCTGCATATCCAATTTCTGATCCGAAAGTAGTTCAAAACCATAGTCATTGAAAGCCAGGGAAAATGTAATCGGTGACAATAAACTAATACGGTAACTTAATAGGCTTCCCATGGCTTCATGCACAAATCGCCCCTCAAAGGGGTAAAAGATGTGATGATGGCCATCGTTGGTTTCAAAAGTCTCAATTAGGAATTCATTGGGCTTGGGAACTATACTCTCTACACACTGCTTTTTGAATAGGTGCGAAAGTGACTTTATTTCAATGGATTGCTTTGAATCGGGTAGTGATGCGGAATACAATTCATTTCTGAGCAACTCTGACATTTGTGCAGAAAGTGTTAGACGACCTCCCATCCAAGCAGGAACCTTACTTGATTTTTTATTCGAGTTTCTCACATGGACCTGCATTTGCTTTACACGAATGAATTCAAGATTTCGGCCGGCAAAAGTAAATACATCACCAGCTTTTAGTTTGGTGATGAAAGACTCTTCAATGGTGCCAATATACCCCCCTTTTTGGTAGCGTACCGTTAAATTGGCATCACCTACTATTGTACCAATTTGAAAGCGATGCCTCATGGCAATACCTCTATTATTCACCTTAAACAAGCCATTTTCTTCAACCTCAACTTTCTTGTACTCATCATAGGACTGCAAGCTTTGGCTTCCCATAACTATGAAATTTAATAGCCATTGCCATTGTTCTCTGGTCAAGGCCTGATAACAGAAGGTCTGTTTGATTTCAGAAAATATTTCATCAGGATAAAATCCATCTGAAACGGCCAAGGTTGTCAAATACTGGATGAGCACGTCAAAACTATTGAGGTAGGGTATACGGTCCTCAACGGCATTTTCCTTAACTGCTTGTTGCAATGCTGAGGCTTCGACCAATTCAATGGCATGAGTTGGCAAAAAATAAATCACGCTTTCTTTACCGGGCCTATGACCACTACGACCAGCCCGCTGTAAAAAACGGGCAATACCCTTTGGTCCCCCTATTTGAACTACAGTTTCTACTGGAGCAAAATCAACGCCCAAATCCAGACTGGAAGTACATACTACAGCCTTAAGACTTTCATTACGAATTGCTTGTTCTACCCATTTTCTTGTTTCCTTATTAATACTACCGTGATGCATCGCAATCTCACCAGCGTATTCAGGATGTTTTTCCAATATTTTTTGAAACCAAATTTCACACTGACTCCGTGTATTGGTAAATAGCAAGGTAGTCTTGCTATTTTTGACAATAGGAATTACATCTTCCAATAAACGAAGCCCTAAATGTCCCCGCCAGGGAAAAGTTTCCATTTCGGATGGAATGATACTTTTAACTGTGATTTTCTTTTTAAGATTGGCCTTGACCATTACAGAATTGCCCAAAGCTGGAGAATTTGGACCTAGCAAAACTTCTCTGGCCTGTTCCAGATTTCCAATGGTGGCCGAGATGCCCCAAATTCGAAGGTTTTTAGCTATGGTCTTCAATCTTGATAGGCCCAATTCTGTTTGCACACCTCTCTTTGTTCCTAAAAGTTCGTGCCATTCATCGACCACAACAGCTGTACAATTCTTGAAAGTTTGGTCATAACCTTTGGTGGCCAATAACAATTGTAGACTTTCAGGAGTAGTTATCAGCAAATCGGGCATATTCCTTTTTTGCTTTGCCCGCTCACTTGTACTTGTGTCTCCAGAACGTATACCTACCGTTAAATTAGTTCCTAAGTCATTGGCCACCCTCTCCGCCGACTGTTTAATTTCATGTGATAAGGCGCGTAGGGGCGTAATCCATATGGCTTTTAACCCTTTTTTGCGCTTGATCATATACCCAGGATTGTTCTTTATATAATCCAAAAGAATAGGAAACCAAAGAGCGTAGGTCTTTCCACTTCCTGTTGGAGCATTCAATAGCCCATGTTTACCTTCTAAAAATGCCTTCCAGGTTTGTTTTTGAAATGCAAAAGGTTTCCATTCTTGTTGGGCAAACCAGTTTTTGGCAATACTATAAAGGTGATCCTCTGACATTTAATTGTAATAGTCGCTATGCTAAATATGCATGATAAAATAATCAATTGTTTACTAAAATATCACTTTTAACCCGTATAATACTTTCCGGGTTTTTTATGGTTCTTGCCGAATGAAAAATCAAAAGTCTTTAGAAAATAGCTTTTAAATTGGGATAATGATTTTCATTATCAGGATTAATTCTTGACAATACCGTACCTTTTATGGTTTTCGTTAACTCAAGGAGCAAAACTTGCATAAGAGATGCATGTTTTGGGTTTAAAAAAATTATCTTTGTCCAAATTAAATTTCAGGACATATGCCTATTTTAGATTTATACAATCATAGTGAGAAACGCAGAAATTTGGCCCATTTTGCCTCGATAGCCACTTTGGCAGCCGTGGATGGAAAGGTGAATCCCCAAGAAATGCATCTATTACACAATTTTGCACATAAATTGGATATTTCAGAGGCTGATTTTAAGATGGTAATGAAAGAGGAGAATAGATATCCCATTGAACCGACCAATAGTTCTGAACAAAGGTTAGAACGACTATTCGATCTTTTCAAGATCATTTTTGCTGATAATGAAGTTGAAGATGAGGAAATGGTCTTGTTGAAGAAGTATGCTATTGGCCTGGGTTATCCCATTCAAAAAGCAGATAAGATCATTGAAAAATCAATTGCGATATTCAGAGGTAAAATAGACTTTGAAGATTATCTTTATTTGTTAAAGAAATAAATACGGGATTATTCAATTAGCTTGAAAAATACCCAGTATCTCGCTTAATGGTATTTGTCTAGGAATTCCTTTAATTTCTCTACCATATTTTTACTTCCACAAAAGAAGGGTACGCGCTGATGCAACTCTGTGGGTTCAATATCCATTATTCTCGTTCGCCCTCCCGTTGCCACACCATTGGCTTGTTCCGCAATGAAGGCCATTGGATTACATTCATACAACAATCGCAATTTTCCGTTTTCAGTTATGCTACTCTTTGGATACATATAAATTCCTCCCTTGATCATATTCCTATGGAAATCGGAAACCAATGAACCTATATATCTTGAAGTATAAGGTCTATCACCTTCTTCCTCTTGACAATACTTAATATAGTCTTTTACCCCTTGTAGAAAATGAACATAATTACCTTCATTTACAGAGTATATTTTTCCGTCTTCAGGAAATTCCATATTGGGATGTGATAGGTAAAAAGTTCCTAGAGCTGGGTTTAAGGTGAATCCGTTTACGCCGTCACCTGTAGTATACACCAACATGGTAGAAGTTCCATAAACAATATATCCGGCGGCGACTTGATTTTTACCTGGTTGTAGAAAATCTTCCAATTGTACTGGGGTACCAATAGGTGTTACCCTTCTATAGACCGAAAAAATAGTGCCGACAGATACGTTGACATCGATATTGGATGATCCATCAAGAGGATCGATCAATACCACATATTTATTCTGATGTTGCTCATCATTACTATTAATGCTGATGAAATCTTCTTCTTCTTCAGATGCTATACCGCATACGATTTCACGATTCTTTAAGGTCTGAATAAATTTTTCATTGGCAAAAACATCTAATTTCTGTTGATTTTCTCCTTGAATATTGGTTTCGCCTGCTGCACCAAGTATATCGATTAAACCAGCCTTGTTCACTTCATGACTAACCACTTTAGCGGCTAAACGTAGGGCATTGATGAGTTTTGAGAGTTCTCCTGAGGTATATTGAAATGAAGATTGATTTTCAATGATGAATTCCCCTAGTGT
Organism: uncultured Maribacter sp.; assembly: GCA_964532755.1. Taxonomy (GTDB): domain Bacteria; phylum Bacteroidota; class Bacteroidia; order Flavobacteriales; family Flavobacteriaceae; genus Maribacter_A. The sequence continues at coordinate 4,017 of CAZHJO010000088.1, forward strand.
TTTGTGCCTATTATCAATCATTTTGAGTGGTGTTTTGACCACAAATATCGGTTAATTTGTGAAACTATAACGGTTTCGTAGGGAATTGATTTTTTAAATTTATAACTTTGTGTTTTATTTGTAACAATTATGCCATACTCAATTCGTGAAGCTACAGCCAAGGACATGGAATATGTTCTTGAACTCATTAAGGAACTTGCCACTTTTGAAAAGGAGGCCAGTGCTGTTGAAGTATCTGCGAATGATCTGGTTCGTGATGGGTTTGGTCCTGAAAAACTATTCCATTGTTTTGTTGCCGAAAGTGGTTCAAGTATTGTTGGAATGGCTTTGGTTTATAATCGGTATTCTACCTGGAAAGGGCCAATTGTCCATTTAGAGGATTTGGTCGTTTCGGAAACTATGAGAGGTAGTGGTCTGGGTACCGCACTATTGGATGAAGTCGTGAAGTATTGTGCAAAACAGGGTGTAAAGCGTATTAGCTGGGAGGTGCTGGATTGGAATGAACCTGCAATAACATTTTATGAAAAAAAAGGAGCAAAGGTTTTACGCGATTGGGATGTTGTTCACCTAGATGAAAAAGGAATACAGAATTATATAAAAAATATATGAGAATATTCAAATTTGGTGGGGCGTCGGTCAAGGATGCTGAAGGGGTACAAAATATTGTAAAGGTACTAAAGGAAGTTGGTCATGAAAATACATTATTGGTGGTTTCTGCCATGGGCAAGTCGACCAATGCCATGGAAAAAGTCGTGAACTCCTATTTTGAGGATAAGAATGGACTTAGCACTGCCATACACGAGGTCATTGATTACCACAATTCTATCTTACAGGAATTGTTCAAAAATGAAAAACACTTGGTTTTCGAGAAGGTTAAACTATTGTTTGATGAGGTTCAGGGATTCCTGGCCTGGAATAAATCGCCCAACTATAATTTTGTCTATGATCAAGTCGTTGGTTACGGTGAATTGGTTTCTACAACTATCATAAGTGCCTATTTGAATGAGGATGGGATAGAAAATTCTTGGCTCGATGTTCGAGATTTCATTAAAACTGATAATAGCTATCGCGATGCAATGGTGAGTTGGGAAAAAACACAGCAAAGCATATCAGAAGGAGTAGACAAAAATCAGTTGTATATCACGCAAGGTTTTTTAGGTAGTGATGACAACAATTTTACTACTACTTTGGGTCGTGAGGGATCCGATTATACGGCGGCTATTTTTGCATATTGCCTAAATGCAAATTCAGTCACAATTTGGAAAGATGTTCCGGGTGTATTGAACGCAGATCCGCGTTATTTTGATGAAACACAATTATTGAATCAAATATCTTATAGAGAAGCCATAGAGCTGGCCTTTTACGGGGCTTCTGTAATTCACCCTAAAACCTTGCAACCCTTACAAAGAAAAGAGATTCCACTAATGGTTAAATCCTTTGTGAATCCAAAAGGTGCAGGAACGACCGTTGGTAAGGGAACAACTCTGGAACCCCAAATTCCTTGCTACATTATGAAGAAGGACCAAGTGCTCATGAGGCTATCATCCTTGGATTTTTCATTTATCGTTGAGAACAGTATTAGCGAACTTTTTAAAATGTTGCACGATCATAAAATGAAGGTAGATCTCATTCAAAATTCAGCCATTAGTTTTTCAGTATGTGTAGATAATAAATTTGGTCGATTGCAAGAGTTGTTGAACCTATTGAAAAGTAGATTCAATGTGGTATGCCATGAGGGAGTATCACTTTATACCATCAGACATTTTAATGCAGACGCAATTGACGTATTGCAAAACGGCAAGGAAATCTTGCTTGAACAACGCGCCAATGAAACCGTTCAATTAGTCGTAAAGTAATTGATTGCCATTTTTTTCTATACTGTTAAAATAGCTCTTCCACTAGGGATTTTGCTATATTTATACTTCCTAAATTATTCAGAACATGGGTTTAGTGACCGCGAAGGAAGTAGCTAAGGCAATCAATCTTCACAAATACGGTTTTTTGGGCACTTTTATGGGGTGGATACTTATGAAGGTCACAAGAATCTCAGGAATCAATAGATTTTATGGAAGGCATGAACATCTTGAAGGGATAGCATTCTTAGATGCCATTCTAAAACACTACCAAATAGATTTTGAGGTTCCCGAGGAAGATTTTAAACGCTTGCCAAAAGAAGGTGCCTATATCACCATTTCCAACCATCCCTTAGGGGGCATAGACGGCGTTTTATTGCTGAAATTATTGGTCTCCCATAGGTCTGATTTTAAGATTATTGCCAATTTTCTGCTCAATAGGATAGAACCAATATCACCTTATATTTTGCCCGTTAATCCTTTTGAAAATCATAAGGATGCAAAAAGTAGTATTGCGGGCTTCAAAAGTGCCATGGCGCATTTAGGGGAAGGTCATCCTTTGGGCATTTTCCCCGCTGGGGAAGTCTCGACATATAAGGATGGTAGATTAATTGTTGATAGACCTTGGGAAGAGGCTGCCCTTAAGCTTATAAGAAGGGCTAATGTGCCAGTAGTCCCCATTTATTTTCATGCAAGAAATAGTACGTTCTTTTATCGGTTGTCGAAAATCAGTGATATTTTCAGAACGGCCAAACTACCTTCTGAGGTATATTCCCAAAAAAATAGACCTATTAAGGTTAGAATTGGCCAACCGATATCTGTTACTTCGCAAAATGAACAAGAGACTTTGGAAGATTTTACCGAGCTTCTACGTAAAAAGACATACATTCTTTCCAATGCCTATGAAAAAGAGCGATTGATCGATCAAATACCAACTTCCATAAAAATCCCAAAAGCACCAAGAAAAATAGCAACTGCGGTTAGAACCGAGGTCATTGAAGGGGAAATTGAGAAGCTTCGGGAGAAAGATTGTCGTATGCTACAGAGCAAGAATTATGAGGTGTTTTTGGCAAAGGCCAAGGATATGCCTTTTATATTAAAGGAAATCGGCAGGCAAAGGGAGGTAACTTTTAGGGCAATTGGCGAGGGTACAAACAATTCCATTGACTTGGACAAGTTTGATGAATACTATCATCATTTGTTTCTCTGGGATGATATGGAAAAAGAGATTGTCGGGGCTTATCGAATGGGAATGGGGTCCGAGATTTTTGAGCAATTTGGCATCGATGGGTTTTATCTGCAAGACCTGTTTAGGTTTGAACCTGAGTTATTCGGAATGATGAAGCAATCCATTGAAATGGGGAGGGCCTATATCACCAAAAAATACCAGCAAAAACCGATGCCTTTGTTTTTACTATGGAAAGGAATTGTGCATACCACATTAAGGCATCCGGAACATAAATATTTGATAGGTGGGGTGAGCATTAGCAATCAATTTTCAAACTTTTCCAAATCGTTGATGATCGAGTTCATGAAAAGTAATTATTGGGATCCCTATGTTGCACAGTACATAAGTCCTAAAAAAGAATTCAAGGTGAAGTTAAAGGATGCTGATAAGGAATTTATTTTTGATGAAACCGAGGCTGATCTCAACAAATTTGATCGTATGATCAATGAAGTCGAGCCAGGAAATTTACGCTTACCCGTTCTTATAAAAAAATACATCAAACAAAATGCAAAAGTGGTGGCCTTTAATGTAGACCCCCTTTTCAATAATTCAGTCGACGGCTTAATGTATATCCGAATAGCCGACCTGCCCGAAAGTACGGTAAAACCGGTTATGGAGGAGTTTCAGGCCGAGTTGGAAAGAAAATTTGTCGAGAACCTGCAAAACGAAGAGGACTAGTCTAATTCACGAAGGATGAATTTTTGGCAATACTCTTTAATTTCGTCTCTAGCCTTTAAAAAAGCGGCATGTTTTTCTTCAGGGGTGCCTTCAACTTTTGAAGGATCAAAGAAATTGTGGTGTAGTCTTTTAGCATTTTTTGATGGAATATAAGGGCAATTTTCATTGGCATGGTCGCAAACTGTCAGGATAAAATCAAAATCGATATCCAAATATTCATTTACATTATTTGAAGTGTGACCAGTAATATCTATACCATCTTCAGCCATTATGGCAACAGCACCTGGGTTCAGTCCATGGGTTTCAATGCCGGCACTATAGATGTTGGCAAGGCCATGCTGTAGTTTTTCCAAATAGCCATGGGCCATTTGACTTCTGCAAGAGTTGCCTGTACACAATACCAAAATGTTTTTCATATTTTATTCTGTTTTATTGTTCCCCTACGCATCAGGGTGAATATGGGCCTTTCGATATAAACTATAAAGCGCATAGTCGAGGTACCAAAACCAGGTACCGTCCAAGGGGAAGATTGCCTTTAATTAAATCCCAATGGTTTTACTTCTACGTTCAAACAATAAGTTATCTTTCCATTCGCCATCCAATTGCCCTACTCGTTCTCTTTTTCCAATATAACGAAATCCTACTTTCTTATGCAAGGCAATGCTCCCTTCATTTTCAGGAAATATACCCGATTGTAAGGTCCAATACCCTTCTTTTTCACTTTCTGATATTAAATGGTGCATGAGTATTTTACCTACGCCTTGGCCAATATGTTCAGTGGCAACATAAACACTAACTTCCCCTACACCACCGTACACACATCTACTTGACACCGGCGATAAGGCCGCCCAACCAATTACCTTGTCATTTTCAATGGCGACTATTCTGCAGGTTGAGAGGTGATTTTTGTCCCAAACTTCATAGACAGGCACGCTTTTTTCAAATGTAGCGTACCCGGTTGCTATTCCTTGGGCGTAAATCTTGACCACCGTATCCCAATCAGAT
>CAZHJO010000089.1:0-8653 GCA_964532755.1 uncultured Maribacter sp.
TAATGGGCCAATAATCTTATAACCTAAAAGGACCGGAAGATCCAATTTGGATATGTCATAGTCATTTGTGCCGCCCTCAACGTCATAACTACTTTTTGTTTTAGTATAAATTAATTCTGGTCTCAAATAGATTTTGGGCAAATCCAATTTTCCATAAAAGCCAACATGATAACCAACTTTACCATCGGAGCCTGCAATCAAATCCTCACCGGCAGATTGTACTTGTCTAAAGCTCAAGTCACCATTTTGGTTGTAGTTAAGTCCGGCTTTTATTCCGAAACCAGAATCTTTCTGTGCGAATGCAGTAATGCTAATTAGGGCAAAAACTGCCATCAAAAGTGATTTTCTCATAATGTGTCTGTTTTAATAGTCGTTTGGTATCAAAAACGATACCATTTTATTTTCGACTCACTACTCAAAGAACGATGACCAGATAACTTTATTGTCTGTTTTTCATATTAGAATCCTAAATTATTTCTTTATAAAACGGGGTGTTTTATAAATGCTTCGTGCAACTAACTTTTCATTATAAAGAGCAGCAGAATCCAAAACTTTATTTTTTTGTTAAGGACTTTATGCATGGCAGTTGTTTATATTTGCCACTTTAATCTGACAATTGCAATTTACCTTAGAACATACAGACCCTCAAAGCAAAGCTCGTGCAGGTAAAATGGCTACTGATCATGGGGGTATTGAGACCCCTATTTTTATGCCTGTTGGTACCGTAGCATCGGTCAAAGGTGTACATCAAAAAGAATTGAAGGAGGAAATAAATCCAGATATCATTCTAGGCAATACCTACCATTTGTTCTTACGGCCAAAAATCCAAATTCTTCGACAAGCAGGTGGTTTACATAAATTCATGGGCTGGGATCGGAATATATTGACCGATAGTGGGGGCTACCAAGTATATTCATTGTCAGCAAATAGGAAAATAAAGGAAGAGGGGGTAAAGTTCAAATCCCATATAGATGGTTCCATGCATATGTTCACTCCAGAGAATGTGATGGATATCCAGCGTGTGATCGGTGCGGATATTATCATGGCATTTGATGAATGCACACCCTATCCTTGTGAGTATAATTATGCCAAGCGCTCGATGCATATGACACATAGGTGGTTGGATCGCTGCATCTCGCATCTTGAAAAAACACCTTTTACGTATGATTATTCCCAATCTTTTTTCCCAATAGTGCAGGGTTCAACATACAAGGACCTACGCCAACAATCGGCTGAATATATTGCCAATGCGGGAGCGGAGGGCAACGCCATAGGCGGACTTTCAGTTGGTGAGCCTGCTGAGGAAATGTACGCCATGACAGAAGTGGTTTGCGATATTTTACCTGAGGATAAACCAAGGTATTTAATGGGGGTAGGTACACCTATTAATATTTTGGAAAACATAGCCTTGGGTATAGATATGTTTGACTGCGTAATGCCAACCAGAAATGCACGGAATGGAATGCTTTTTACAGCGCATGGTACTATAAACATTAAAAATAAAAAGTGGGAAGATGATTTTTCGGCCATAGATGAAATGGGAACTACCTTTGTGGACCGCGAGTATTCAAAGGCCTATTTGAGGCATTTATTTGCTGCTAATGAATATTTGGGTAAGCAAATAGCCACTATTCATAATCTTGGGTTTTATCTTTGGTTAGTACGAGAGGCAAGAAAACGTATTTTAGAGGGTGATTTTACCCAGTGGAAGAATGCTATGGTTAAACAGATGGATAAAAGATTATAGGTTTGAGTATTATAGACAAATACATTTTAAAAAGGTATTTGGTCACTTTTGCGGTGATGCTCTTGCTATTCATCCCTATTGGGATAATGGCAAATCTAGCGGAACAAATAGGTAAGATGATTGACAATGATGCGCCGACCAACGAAATCATTATCTATTATATGAATTTCACTATTTATATCGGTAGTTTACTTTTTCCTATTTTCCTGTTCTTGTCCATAATTTTCTTTACCTCTAAATTGGCTAGTAATACAGAGATTGTGGCCATACTAAGTTCCGGCGTTTCCTATAACCGCTTTTTGAGACCTTATTTTATTGGAGCTACTATTGTAGCCTTATCTATGTTGGTTATGGCAATGTTTATAGTACCCAATGCCAGCAAAGGATATAATGAATTCAAATTCAAATACTTGAAAAAAGGAAAGAAAGATAGGATAACCAGTAATATATTCAATCAGCTTAACGAAAATGACTTTATTTATGTGAGTAGTTTTGACCCAGCACGTCAGCTGGCCAATAAATTTACATTTGAAAGATTCAATGAGGACAATACCTTGGATTTTAAAATATCGGCCAATAGTATTCGTTGGGTGGAAAAGGATAGTATCTATAGACTTATCAAGTATCAAAAGAGAAAGATCGTGGGCGATTCCGCGATTCTCCAAACCAAGAACAGGTTAGACACCTTGTTTACCTTTAAGATAGACGACCTTACCCCTGTATCTTATATTGCTGAGACCAAAAATCTATTCGAACTGAACAAGTTCATTGCCAACCAAAGAAGAAAAGGGGCGTCTAACATTAACAACTATGTTCTCGTGAAATATAGAAGATGGGCTTTGCCATTAACAGCTTTTATCCTTACGGTTATTGCCGTCGCGGTATCATCGGTTAAAAGGCGTGGAGGTATGGGCGTTAATCTGGCATTTGGTATTGGGGTTGCCTTTATCTACATCTTTTTTGACAAGGTATTTGGAACTTTGGCAGAACAGGCAGGTTTTTCACCTTTATTGGCCGTTATCATTCCTAATATGGTTTTTGGTATTCTGGCCTTTTACCTATTGCAGAACGCCAAGCGGTAATTTAAAATTACTTACATCAATATCTACCTGCACAAACCGCGGTTTTTATCCTTATCAATTGCAAATTGACCATGCGTCAAAAACCAACACTTCGGCTTATTTCATTCTCGACAATGTGGAGAAGATGAATCTTCGGTTTCATGTAAGCCCTTGAATAATTAGCATTACTCTTGGTGTAAATGGCGTATTAAAACAAATGCGTTCTAAAAAAAATGAGTAAGGGATTGGGTTCACTTATATTATTTTATATTTGTCCAATCAAACTAACAAAACCTACCCATCTCATGGAATATTTGGATTTTGAACTTCCCATAAAAGAGCTTGAAGAGCAGTTGGATAAATGTATGATCATCGGAGAAGAAAGCGATGTTGATGTTAGTGAAACCTGTAAGCAGATTGAAAAGAAACTCGCTGAAGCACGTAAGGATATTTATAAAAACCTTACCGCTTGGCAACGCGTTCAGCTTTCAAGACATCCCAATAGGCCATACACATTGGATTATATCAATGCAATTTGTGGGGATACTTTCTTGGAATTGCACGGTGATCGTAATGTAAAGGATGATAAGGCCATGATAGGTGGTTTAGGTAAGATCGGTGACCAGAGTTATATGTTTATAGGTCAACAAAAAGGGTATAATACCAAGACCAGACAGTATCGTAATTTTGGTATGGCGAATCCAGAGGGTTATAGAAAGGCCTTACGTCTTATGAAGTCCGCCGAGAAATTCGGAATACCTGTAGTCTGTTTAATTGATACGCCCGGTGCGTACCCCGGTATAGAGGCCGAGGAGCGGGGGCAAGGAGAGGCCATTGCAAGGAATATCCTGGAAATGACCCGTCTCAAGGTCCCCATCATCGTAACCATCATTGGTGAGGGGGCATCTGGTGGTGCTTTGGGCATCGGTGTTGGCGATCGAGTATTGATGTTGGAAAATACCTGGTACTCTGTTATCTCACCTGAATCATGCTCTTCGATCTTGTGGAGAAGTTGGGAATTTAAAGAACAAGCTGCCGATTCACTCAAGCTTACGGCCCCAGATATGAAAAAGTTAAAACTTATCGATGAAATTATTCGAGAACCCGTGGGAGGCGCACATAGAAATCGTGAAAAAACTTTCGAAATCGTAAAAAATAAAATTGCTGCCCATTATCTGGAATTGGAAAAGTTATCACCAAAAGAACTCGTAGATCTTCGCATGGAAAAATATGCAACCATGGGAGTTTTTAATGGCTAACTGGCGTTATTGCCAAGGTTGTTAAATTTTAATTAATGCAATCCTCATTTTTTTTCTGTTATCAACAGATTTTGTAACTTATCAACAGGTGAATTGTTAATCAACCGTTAATATCGTTAACTGGTGAACCCATGTTAACTTAAGGTTAATTGCATATTTTCGTACCCATGGAAAAACCCAAACCACTTATTGGTCATAAGATTGAAAAATCTACCATTATCAACCTTGAGAGAGGTAAAATACCTCCACAAGCAGTTGATTTAGAGGAAGTTGTGCTTGGGGCTATGATGATTGATAAAAAAGGAGTCGATGAAGTAATAGATATCTTACATCCCGATGTCTTTTACAAAGATGCGCACCGATTTATTTACGAAGCTATTTTTAAATTGTTTGAAACCTCAGAACCAGTTGATTTATTAACCGTTTCTGCCCAATTGAAGAAAGAGGGCCGACTTGAGGCCGTGGGGGGGGATTTCTACTTGATTAAATTGACCCAAAAAGTGGCTTCTTCGGCGCATATTGAGTTCCATGCCAGAATTATTCTTCAAAAATTTATTCAGCGCAGTCTTATTAAAATATCCAACGAAATAATCGAAGATGCCTATGATGATGGTACCGATGTTTTTGATTTGTTGGATAACGCTGAATCCAAGTTGTACGATGTTACCCAAGGAAATTTAAAACGCTCTGCCGAAACGGCACAAAATTTGGTAATTCAAGCGAAGAAGCGGATTGAGGAAATTGCCAATAAAGAGGGATTAAGCGGAATTCCATCTGGTTTTGACAAAGTAGATAGACTTACATCGGGTTGGCAGCCCAGTGATTTGGTCATTGTAGCGGCACGTCCTGGCATGGGTAAAACCGCCTTGACCTTATCAATGGCAAGAAATATTGCTGTAAATACAGATATACCTGTAGCATTCTTTTCGTTGGAGATGTCTTCAGTTCAGTTGATAACAAGATTAATATCCTCTGAAACCGGCCTATCTTCTGAAAAATTGCGGACTGGTAGGTTAGAAAAACATGAATGGGAACAGCTTAATGTAAAAGTGAAGACACTTGAAAAAGCACCATTGTTTATCGATGATACACCGTCTTTGTCCATTTTTGATTTAAGGGCAAAGGCAAGACGCTTGGCCTCCCAACATGGTATTAAAATGGTCATAATCGATTATTTACAGTTAATGACAGCCGGTGGAAGTCAGAAAGGTGGTAACCGTGAACAGGAAATTTCCACAATCTCAAGAAACCTAAAAGCCTTGGCCAAAGAATTGAATGTACCGGTAATTGCACTTTCCCAATTATCCAGGGCTGTTGAAACACGTGGAGGTAGTAAGCGACCCATTCTTTCCGATCTTAGGGAATCGGGTGCCATCGAGCAAGATGCAGATATCGTTTCCTTTATTTATAGGCCTGAGTATTATAAAATTGATGAATGGGATGACGAAGAACGCACTCCCACACAGGGCCAGGCAGAATTCATAGTTGCTAAACACCGGAATGGGGGATTGGATAATATTAGGTTAAAGTTCATTGGACAACTAGGTAAATTTGATAATTTAGATGACTTTGATTCTCCATTCGAGTTTCAATCGAAGATGAATGCAGATGATGAGAATCCCTTTTTGACCAAAAATCTACCTGATGCCAATGATGCGTTTGGTAGTTCTATGAATGATGACTTTAACCCCGATGATAACGACGTACCTTTCTGATCTAATTAATTTAGTATTCCCGGGAACAAACTTCTTTCGCAGTAATGGGCGGTCCAAAGGTCTTTTCATCGCTTTAATACTATCATTCCTTTCCCTTCAGATCTCGGCCTCTACAATCCTAATACCCATGGATGCTGAAAGTCAAAAAAATCATCTTAAAGCATATGGCATTACCTTTTGGGTGCTTACCAAGCAACAGAAAGTGCAATGGTTGTTAAATTATAGAGGAGGTTCTTTCTTACTTCCAGATGGTGAGAGTATTAGAAAGGAATGTCAAATTCGTGGGGTATCTTTTGAGATTCTCTCTGATGGTCAAGCTCAAAATATTTTGGATGATATAAGTAGTCCGTCACAAAACCAAGAATCCGTCATCCTTGAGAAAGCACCTAAAATTGCGGTGTATTCGCCAAAAACCAATCAACCTTGGGATGATGCGGTGACTATGGTTTTGACCTATGCCGAAATACCTTATATAACGGTTTATGATGAAGAAGTTTTAGACGACAAGCTCGTTTTATATGATTGGTTGCATTTGCATCATGAGGATTTTACGGGGCAATATGGCAAATTTTATGGTGCCTATAGGGCCACCCCTTGGTATATTGACGGTAAAAAGGAGGCAGAGGCATTAGCATCCAAGTTGGGTTATGATAAAGTTTCTGAAGAGAAACGGGACGTTGCCTTAAAAATTAGGAACTATGTTATCGGTGGCGGTTTTATGTTCGCCATGTGTTCGGCTACTGATAGCTTTGATATCGCTCTTGCAGCTGACGGCGTTGACATTTGTGAGCCTATGTTTGATAATGACCCGTCTGATGCCAATTATCAGCGTAAACTGGATTATAACAAAACCTTTGCATTCACTAATTTCACCTTAGAACGAAATCCCTTGCGTTATGAATTTTCTTCAATTGACATGACGAACAAAAGAGGAGATGTTCCCAAGGAATCCGATTATTTTTCTTTAATGGATTTTTCAGCGAAATGGGATCCTGTTCCCACCATGTTATGCCAAAATCATACTTCCTTGGTAAAAGGCTTTATGGGGCAAACAACCTCATTCTCTAGAAACGAAATAAAATCAACCGTATTGATCTTGGGTGAAAACAAAATAAATGGGGAGGCCCGATATATTCACGGCATCAAGGGGAAAGGATTTTTTACTTTTTATGGAGGTCATGACCCAGAGGATTATCAACACCGGGTCGGGGACCCGAAAACTGAATTGGAACTGCACCCAACTTCTCCTGGATATCGACTTATTTTGAATAATGTCTTATTTCCAGCAGCGCAGAAAAAGAAGCAAAAGACGTGAATGACTAGTGTTGCAATAGTTTTTCCAGGATTCGTTCAACCCCAAAATTATCATTGCTTGCTGTACTGAATTTAGCCACTTTCTTTACATCGGGATGTGCATTTTCCATGGCAAAACTATAATGTGCGCCTTGAAGCATTTCAAGATCGTTATTGTAATCGCCGAAGACAAGTGTTTCTTCCCTTAAGATTCCAAAATGTTCCTGTACTTGTTGCAATGCATATCCCTTGTTGGCCTTTGAATGGTTTAGATCTACCCAATGTTGACCAGATACCTTAACGATAATCTGTTCATTAAAACGCTTCATTGCGGGATAAATATAATCTTCGGCACTATGGTTATGATATACCGCGATCTTTACGATTTCATCACTGATACCGACCAAACTTTCATGAATTTCATAACTAGTATAATACTCTTTCAACTCCTCTAAGAATGGAATGGACTTTCCATCAAAATAAGCATTGTATTTCCCACAGAGCATGGCATGTGCCCCGCTGATTGCCTCAACGCTTTCAAGGAGTTCCTCTCTTAAGTGATTGCCCAAGGGTGTTACCAATAATTCATTTTCCCGTTCCTTGACCAAGGCACCATTTTCGGCAATTACCGTAATATCATCCTTAATAGTTTCTAGTTTGTCAACAATACTATGGTATTGCCTTCCGCTTGCGGCAACAAAAAGAATGTTTCGTCTTTTCAGTTCCTTGAACAATTCAAAAAAACGGTCACTGACCTCATGTCTGGAATTTAAGAGGGTGCCATCCATATCAGTGACAACCATTTTAATGCGGGATAAATCCATGTTGTAAAATTAGCTGCAAAGGTATTTGATAGGTTTTAATAATAAGAATTATCTACATAAACTTTATCTTACCGTATCTAATTTTAAGTGCAAGCGATAATGAAATTTTTTCAAAAGGAAATTCGACTTAAACCATATTCAAGAGGTTATCATTTAATTACAAATGAAGTTTTAAATGCCATTTCGGGGATAAGTGCGATCAATACGGGAATGTTGCAAGTTTTCATCAAACATACATCGGCAAGTCTTACCATTAATGAAAATGCCGATCCTACAGTCCGTGATGATTTTGAAAGTCATATGAATGTATTGGTTCCCGAAGATGCGCCTTATTACATTCACACTTACGAAGGTCCCGATGATATGCCAGCTCATATCAAAGCTGCATTGATGGGTAGCTCCGTGCAAATACCTATTACAAAAGGAAGATTGAATATGGGAATTTGGCAAGGGATATATTTATGCGAACATAGGAATTCTGCTTCTGGAAGAAGCTTGGTACTTACCGTTTATGGGAATTAGCGTACTGGTTAAATACCGACTAATCCAGTTTTTTTAATAATTTTTTGAGAATTTTCTTGACCCAGGTCTTGTACATTCTTTTTGACGGATGCAATCCGTCTGCAGCAATGAGGTTCTTGTTCACACTGGCCTGACGTGATAATTTTGTGATATCTACAAATAGGACCTGTCGTTTAGTAACCTCCTCTTTGATTATTGCGTTATACCTTCCAATTTCCCGAGTAATTTTTTC
>CAZHJO010000090.1:0-8639 GCA_964532755.1 uncultured Maribacter sp.
ATTATGTTTAAACATATGAACATATTTATTCGTAATTTAGCCCCACTTTCTTTCTATACCGTATCATGCAAAGGAGAACTTCACAATATTTGATTCCAGTTCTGAAGAATGATCGCGATGTTTCGTCCTATGATATCTATCCATCATTCCCTATTGAAAAGGACGCTATACAAGTAGGATATGCTACCATGGCTAAAGAAATCGGCAAGGAAGCTACTGTAATATTGGAAGGGTATATTGGTGTTGATTGGGATGAAGTTTGTACTTCTTTACGATCAGAGTTTCAAAATTTAGGACGTAGCCCTTACTTTATCAACATAACCGACTTTTTGAAACCTGAGGATGAAATCAAATCCTTGGTAGAACCTTATTTGGGAGGCGATGACCCGATATTTGGTCATAGGGCGAACATTGAACTCTCAGAATACCTTGATGCCGAAAAAATGACCAATTTGGCTTTGGACACAAGTGCCGACATTAACATTGTTTTCGGTACTGGGGCAAGTGAGTTGGGTATTGAAGGGGTAGTGGTATATTTTGACCTCCCTAAAAATGAACTTCAATTCCGTATGAGGGCCAATGAAGTTGCCAATTATGGCTTTACTACTCCTAAAGACCATAAACAGATGTACAAGCATTTTTATTTTGTTGATTGGCCCATTTTGAATAGGAAAAAGAAGAAATTATTACCCAATATTGCAATAATCGTAGATCAGCAGAGGCCGGGGAATCCTACCTGGATGAGCGGTAGAAGCTTAAGGCATGGTTTAAATAGAATGTCAAAAAGTACTTTTAGGGTGAGACCCTGGTTTGAGCCTGGTGTTTGGGGCGGGCAATGGATGAAAGAACGGTTTAAGGAATTAAATCAAAATGTACCTAATTACGCCTGGTCCTTTGAGATGATCGTTCCGGAGAATGGTTTACTATTCGAAAGTGATGGTACCTTGCTCGAAGTATCATTTGATTTTTTGATGTTCCAGGAAAGTGAAAACGTTTTGGGCCAAGCAGCTAAAAGGTTTGGTGATGAATTCCCCATTCGATTCGATTTTTTAGACACCTTCGAGGGGGGCAACCTTTCGGTACAATGCCATCCTAGACCAGATTACATTAAAAAGGAATTTGGGGAAAACTTTACCCAGGATGAAACCTATTATATTCTTGATGCCAGTGAGAACGCAGAAGTTTATCTTGGTTTTCAGGAAGGCATAGACCCTACTGATTTTAAAAAGGCACTTGAACAAAGCTTTGAGACCAAGGAAATTTTGGAGGTAGATAGATACGTTCAAAAGCACCCTGCGAAAAAACACGACTTTTTTCTGATTCCGCATGGAACGATACATTGTTCCGGCATTGACAATTTGGTGCTTGAAATAAGTGCCACACCCTATATTTTTACCTTTAAAATGTATGATTGGCAGCGGTTGGATTTGGAGGGCAACCCACGACCATTGAATATTGATCGGGCCTTTGAAAACCTCAATTTTGACAGGCAAGGTGGAAAGGTTCAAGACACCCTCATTTCAAAACCAAGGCATGAGGATTCAGGGGATGACTGGGAGAAAATACATCTGCCAACACATCAAGATCATTTTTACGATGTTTATCGATACGATTTCGAGAATGAAATAAATATCGATACTAACAATCAATGTCATGTACTGATGTTGGTCGAAGGAGAATCACTGCAAGTGCAAATCAAAGGTTCCGAAGATCAGACCTTTCATTTTGCCGAGACCTTTGCAATTCCCGCGGCAACCGAACACTATTCATTGGTAAATAAAGGGAAGCAAAAAGCAAAGGTCATTGTATCCTTTGTCAAGGAAGAAGCATGTTATATTTAAATATAAAATATTGATCATGGTAAAACTGAATATTTCACAAAAATTAGCAATAATTGGTCTTAGTGGGTTGGTTATGCTGGGCTGTTCATATAAGAAAGAAGCTAAACAGCCTTTACATGAATTGACCCAATATGTAGACCCTCAAATTGGCTCGGTACATGGGCGATGGTTCTTTTACACTCCTGCCGCACGCCCATTCGGAATGGCAAAGTTGGCACCGCACACCAATGCTTATAACAGTCAAGGTGGCTGGGGCCCTACGGGATATGATGACAGGCATACTTCGATTGAGGGATTCGGTCATTTTCACGAGTTTCAAATTGGGGGTTTGGTCTTTATGCCAACCGTTGGACCATTAAGAACGGTACCTGGCACTTTGGAGGATCCAGATAGTGGATATCGGTCCCGGTTTGCAAAGGCCGATGAAACAGCTGAACCCGGCTATTACGCAGTTACCTTAAAGGATTATAAGATAAAGGCAGAACTGACTTCGACCGAAAGAGTAGGCTTTCACCGTTATACCTTCCCTAAAACAAATGAGGCAAATTTAGTGATCGACATAGGTCATAAACAGGGTGAAAGTAGCGATGTAATTAGAGCCCAGGCAAAAATGATCAATGAAACTGAGATTGAAGGTTATATTGAAACCAATCCCGAATACGCGAAGTTCTGTGATCCCGGCAAGACCGTCAAAATGTATTTTGTGGCCAAGCTCAGCAAAAAACCTTTGCGAACCGGAAGTTTTATCAATGAAATGTTGCAAGAAGGAGTATCAGAAACCACGGGAACCGAAAACGGATTGTACCTGACATTTGACATGGAGAAAGACACCGTACTGGAAATTCAGACAGGATTAAGTCATACATCCATTGCCAATGCACGTTTAAATTTAAAGACTGAAACCAAGGGAAAGACCTTTGATTCAGTAAAAAAGGAGTCTAGGGTAATATGGAATAGGAAACTCAATAAAATAGTTGTTGAGGGTGGTAAAAAGGAAGATAGGGTAAAATTCTATACCGGCTTATATCATGCGTTGTTAGGCCGTGGACTCTCAAATGACGCAAATGGGGATTATCCTTTATCGGATGGGAAGATAGGACATACGGCATTGAATAAAGAGGGTAACCCTAAATACAATCATTACAATACGGATGGTATTTGGGGAGGATTTTGGAATTTAAGCCAGGTATGGGCATTGGCATACCCCGATTATTTTAGTGATTATATTCAATCGAACATCGATTTCTATAAAGATACCGGTTGGCTCCATGATGGAGCAGCAAATGGGGTGTTTACAAATGGTGTTCAAACAAATTTTCAGGGACTTTTATTGGCGTCTGCTTACAATGTAGGGATTCGCGATTTTGATGTTGAAACGGGCTATGAGGCTGCGTTAAAGAATGAATTGGAATACAAGGGTCGCAACTTGGGCAATGGTAAATATGACCTTGGCTATTTTGTCAAGGACAGGTATGTGCCTTATAAGGATACCATAATCTCAAACGGATGGGTATTCAATTTTGGCGCTTCCCATACCCTGGAATATAGTTTTAGCTCCTATGCCGTTGCCCAAATGGCAAAAAGCAAGAATGACAAGTCTAGTTATGAAACTTTGCTGAAACAGGCTGATTATTATAGATACCTCTTTGATCCTGAGACTAAATTCATACGACCCAAACTTGAAAATGGGTTATTTATAAAAGATTTTGACCCAATGAAGGGTTGGGATGGTTTTCAAGAAGGAAATGCCTATCAGTACACATGGTATGTACCCCATGACCCCGCTGGATTAATTGACTTAATAGGGAAACCCTTGTTCAATGAACGTTTGGAAACCATGTTCACCAATGCGCAGAAAAGTATGTTTGGCGGTGGATCGGAAGAAATAGACAGTTTTTCGGGGGTAGAGAAATTGTATAACCACGGCAACCAACCGTGTTTACATAATCCTTGGCTATTCAACTACTCGGGCAAACCATGGCTCACCCAAAAATGGGCACGTACCATTTGTAACGAGTTTTACGGAACAAAACCCCTACATGGTTATGGGGTAGGGCAGGATGAGGATCAAGGACAGCTTGGAGCATGGTACGTAATGGCCGCTATGGGTCTTTTTGATGTGCAGGGGCATACTTCTGCGAACCCTTCCTTTCAATTTGGGAGCCCTTTGTTTGAAAGGATAACGATCCAATTAGACAATGATTATTACCCGGGCAAAGAACTGGTAATTGAAACCAAAAACCAGCACCCAGATAGTTTTTATATTCAATCGCTCACGTTTAATGGAGAACCGATTACCAACAACTGGATGTATCACAAGGAATTATTGCAGGGAGGCTCCCTAGTTTTTGAACTAGGCCCCGAGCCCAATATGGAATGGGGTATTGAAACCCTACCGCCCTCAATGTCAAATGAAAAATAACCGATGATGAATAAAATAGCAATTTTCGTTTTTGGACTCCTGCTGATTGGGTGTTCCACACAAAAGAAGGACAAGGAACTAGCCAATAAAATATTGGTCAATTCGCAATTCGATGAGGTAAAATCTAGGGCATTGGCCGTTGTCAAAACTGGGTTTAATGCCGGAGATGGATATAGGGAAGTATGGATACGGGATTATAATACCTTTATTGAGCTCTCGGCAGAAGTTTATCCGGCTGAGGAATTAAAAGAGAACCTTCTTGTTTTTTTCCGAATGCAGGGTGAAGATGGTAATATCATTGACGGCTTTACCCCCGCTGAAAAAATCTCAAAGGAAGAAACAGATTTTAGTTATTTTGAACTTGAACCTCGTTATGCAGGGCATAAAAACACAGTAGAGACCGATCAAGAAACCTCTTTGATACAAACTGTTTACAAGTACGTTAAGTACACAGGGGATAGAACTATTCTCGATGTTCAAATTGGTGATAAAACGGTAGCCCAACGCATGGAATGGGCAATGCAGTTCCTTATGAAGGAACGATTTTCTGCTGAATATGGCTTGATTTGGGGTGCTACCACCGCCGATTGGGGCGATGTGCAACCAGAACATGGTTGGGGGGTTGATATTGATGGGAACACACATAAAGCAATAGATATTTACGATAATGCCATGTTCGTAATTGCCCTGGACAATTTGATTGAATTGTTACCCAGCACAAAAAACCAATGGCTTCCAATTCGTCATAAGTTGGCGGAAAACTCCAGAAAACACCTTTGGGACATTGAAAATCAAAAGTTTATTCCACACATTTATTTGAATGGATCTCCGTTTCCAGAAGATTTCAATGAGAATGAAATCTATTATTTCGGTGGAACAGCTGTTGCCATAGAAGCAGGATTGTTGACAAAAGAGGAAATCAGAATAGCTATCAATGAGATGATTTCGAGGGTGAAACAGGCTGGGGCACATTCAATCGGACTTACTTTATACCCACCTTATCCAAATGGTTTTTTCGTGAACAAGATCATGAATCCTGAATACAGTTATCAAAATGGAGGGGATTGGACTTGGTTTGGAGCGAGAATGATTTACCAGCTTGTTAATTATGGTTTTGCTGAAGATGCGTATGAACAATTACTGCCAATGACGGAAAGAGTGGTAAAGAACGATGGGTTTTATGAGTGGTATACCGTGGATAACAAGCCTAAGGGTTCGGGGACTTTCAGGGGTTCAGCCGGAGTGCTTTATACAGCGATACTTAAATTGGAGGATTGGGCAAACTCCCAACAAAATTAATCATTTCGAATGTACTTTAAATTAGACAATAAAAGCCCTATTCCTCTACATTCACAGATTGAAGCTTATCTAAGGACATTGTTAAATCAGGATGAATACAGGAATGGGCAGCGTTTTTTGCCCAAAGAGGTTACACTTGCAAAAAAGTTGGGAGTTTCTAGAAATACCGTGCGCCAGGCAGTGAATACCTTGGTAAATGAACGCCTTGTAGAACGAAAAAAAGGGGTGGGCACAAAAGCGGTCAACAAAAAAATAGCGACAAGACTTGATCATTGGATCAGTTTCACCAAGGAAATGCGGAAACAAGGAATCAAAGTGGTGAACTATTTAGTCAATGCTTCCCAAGTAATAGCACCAGAAGAAGTATATGATGCATTAGGTGTTTCAAAATCCAAAAAACTATGGCAATTGGAAAAAATTCGAGGGTCAAAAGAAGCGAAGTACTTATATTCGATTTCCTATTTTCATCCCAGAGTCGGGATAACAGGAGACGAAGATTTTACAACCCCACTTTATGAGCTATTAGAGACCGTCCATGATACCATTGTAGCGACTTCCAAGGAAAGGATTAGTGCAATTAAAGCATATGAAGAATTAAGTTCAATTCTTGATTTGCCCGTGAATATGCCGATATTGCAAAGGAATCGGTTAGTGAGTGATCCGGGAGATAGGCCAGTTGAATACAATATTGTTTACTATCATACCGATTACTTTACCTATGATATTGAAATCAAAAGGGAATTTTAAATCCGAAAAGTAATGCAAGATGAAATAGCCATTGGTGTAGATGTAGGTGGGAGCCATATTGTTAGCGCGGCAGTGAATCTAAATAATTACGAGATTTTGCCCAACACAACATTTTCAGTCAAAGTGAACAATAAGGAACATAAAGACATTGTCCTTGAAAACTGGAGCAGGGCCATTAACCGTACCATTGAAAGTGTTTCAAGCCAAAAATCCGTTAATATTGGGATAGCCATACCTGGACCTTTTAATTACGTAACCGGTGTTGCGATGTTCGAAGGGGATAATGACAAATATGAAAGTCTTTATGGGGTTTCTATCCCCGAAGAATTACCGAAATACATTAAGGGAAATGCGGTTAATCTAAGGTTCCTAAATGATGCTACTTCTTTTGGTGTGGGGGTTTCTACGCAGGGCAAGGCAAAAGATTGCAAAAAGATAATCGTCCTTACCTTGGGAACAGGTTTTGGTTCTGCCTTTATAAAGAATGGCTTACCTCAGGTAAATACAATAGAAGTTCCCGAAGGCGGGTGTTTGTGGGACAAGCCATATAAATCCGGAATTAGTGATGATTATTTTTCTACGCGTTGGTGCATCGATAGGTATTGTGAACTAACGTCAGATTTGATGAAGGGAGTTAAAGAAATTGCCGCTGCCAACAACGATCATTCAAGAACGGTTTTCAATGATTTTGGATTAAATATGGCAGATTTTATGATTCCTTTTATTGAAAAATTTCAACCAGAAATCATTGTAATGGGAGGGAACATATCCAAAGCAAGTAGTCTTTTTCTACCGTCATTCAAAAGCGAATTGCAGAAAAAAGGGTTACAGCTGGATTTTGAAATATCAAACCTAATGGAAGATGCGGCAATCATAGGAAGTTCAAGACTCTTTGAACCTCATTTTTGGAACAGTGTCAAAGACAATCTCCCTGTCCATTAAATGATTCCTTTGGAATATCTCCCCTAGACAGCATCTATTTGTATATTTTTATAGTAACGAAAAGGGTTTTCCATGGTAGAAATTGAACGTAAATTTTTAATCAGATCCAATGATTACAAAAATAAAGCTATCTCAAAAAAAAGCATTGTACAAGGATTTTTAAACACCCACCCCAATAGAACGATCCGTGTACGAATAAATGGGGACAAGGCCTATTTGACGGTAAAAGGCATATCAAATGATTCAGGGACCTCCCGGTTTGAATGGGAAAAAGGGATTGCTGTTGAAGAGGCCAAGGATTTGCTTGAGTTATGTGAAGAGACCGTCATTGAAAAAACCAGGTATAAAATCCCAAATGGCGACTTTGTATTTGAAGTTGATGAGTTCCTCAATGAAAATGAAGGATTGGTAATAGCTGAAATTGAATTGCGAAAAGAAAATGATGTCTTTGATCAACCTGATTGGATTGGAGAGGAAGTAACTGGGCAACTCAAATATTACAATTCATTACTCAGCAAAAAACCTTATAAATCATGGAAAAATTAAAATTTGTAATCTTTACAATAGCATTGTCCCTGTTTATTTCCTGTAAGTCAGAGCAAAAGGAGGAAACTGAAGTTGTTGAAGTGGTGAAGGAAAAATCGATACGGGAAATCAACGAAGAATTGATAAGCAAAGGGTATAAGACTTTTGATTTTGTTGACGAAACTTCTAAGGACACCATGCTCATGCAACAGTATTTTATTGCTTTTCTAAAAAGAGGACCAAATCGATCACAGAACAAAATAGAAACCGATAGTCTTCAGGCATTGCACATGGAGCACTTGGGAAGAATGTATGAGGAAGGCTATGCCGACATTTCCGGCCCATTTGGTGATGATGGAGACATACGGGGCATCACTATTTACAATACCCCAACACTTGAAATTGCCGATAGTCTTGCTAATTTAGACCCTATGGTGCATTCAGGAAGATTGGTAATAGAGATACACCCATGGTGGGCTGCAAAAGGCTTTCATCTGCGATAGGTACTATTCGGCAAGAATGCCCGATTTATCCAATAAAGGAATTTGAGCCAGGTTTTCTTCTGAAACCGATGCTTTCTTAAATGTAAATCGCTTTTCATAGAGTTTGGCCCTCAAATAATACGTAACGAAAAACTCATTGGTTAAATCAAGAACCTCTTTCTGCACAAATTCGAGTTTTTGATAGGATTTCGCTTCCAATGCTTCCATGCTGTGCCGCATGGTGGCAGTCTTAGTATCACCATGAAAACCTTTCGAAACAACAAAAACCAACTCGACCGGTGTGCTTCCATCATTCAGAATATAGGCATTCCATTCGTATGTTTTGAATTCGGCATTCCATTCATACACCATCGCGATATA
>CAZHJO010000091.1:0-8584 GCA_964532755.1 uncultured Maribacter sp.
AAGTGAAAGCCTACTTCACCAGCTCCGGCAATAATAATTTTCATTGATTACAAATATTGATTTCACAATTATTGCAACTACGTTTAATTGTCTTTAAGAAAGAAGTGTCTTTTAGGGTGATACGCCTGTTTTACAACTCATTTAGTGGAATAATTGCTCCTATTGCAGCACAAAATTACATATTTTATTTGGGTTCATCTTCAATTTAACAAGCTAAAAACCGAGAGCCAATATTCATTAAATAGCAATTAAACAAATAGCTAAGCGCTAAATTGTATCTTTGCCGAAATTTTTTAAATGAGTAAAAAGGTAACCCCATATCAGGATTCCGATTTAGGGAAAAAGGAACAAGTAACTCAAATGTTCGATAACATTTCAGGGAATTATGATGGCTTAAACCGAGTCATATCGTTCGGAATCGATATTAAGTGGAGAAAACGGGTAGTTGCCATATTAAAGAAGAAAAAACCAACTATGCTGTTGGATATAGCAACGGGTACTGGGGATTTAGCCATAAATCTTGTGCAAACAGGAGCAAGTAAAATTGTTGGTCTCGACATTTCTTCAGGCATGTTAGAGGTAGGCAGGAAGAAGATAACCGAAAAGCGTTTACAGCAAACCATTGAGATGATTGAAGGTGACAGTGAAAACCTACCTTTTAAGGACAATACTTTTGATGCCGTCACCGTGGCCTTCGGTGTTCGCAATTTTGAAACCCTTGAAAAAGGGCTTACTGAGATTCATCGGGTATTGAAGCCTAAAGGCACATTTGTTGTTTTGGAAACTTCAGTCCCTACGAAAACTCCTTTCAAACAGGGTTATCAATTTTATACCAAAAATATACTCCCAAGAATAGGCAGGTTGTTCTCAAGAGACGATTCTGCATATGCCTATTTAAGTGAATCGGCGTCGGTTTTTCCATATGGTGAGAAATTCAACAATATTTTAAGGAAAATCGGGTTTATAGATGTAGTGAATAAACCGCAAACCTTTGGGGTTGCTTCTATTTATGTAGCTACAAAATAAGTTTATGAAACAATATCTTTTAGTCCTGATCGGTATGGTATTTATGAGCCAGCCAATTATTGCTCAATTTAACGAAAAACCAGTCATGAATTTGGAGACTGAAGATGAACCCTTGCTCAATTGGGGTTACTTTCTTGGTTTTAACCAATATGATTTTAAGTTCGATTATAAGAACGATACCCGGGATATTCTTGTGAACAAATCTTTTGGATTCAATGTTGGTCTCATTGGTGAAATGCGAATAAACGAGTTCTTGGATGTTCGTTTTGAACCTGGGTTATTGTACAATTCACGAACATTGGGCTTTCCTGGTTTTGAGGAGGAACAAGACGCTATAAGGGAGGTGAAATCAACTTATATTAATTTTCCCTTGCTTTTGAAGGTCAGCACACGGAGATTAGGTAATTGGAAACCATTTTTAATTGGTGGAGCGTCGACCTCAATGAATCTTGGGAGCAATGAAACTAGTTTGGATGATAACTCCGGTGGAACATTTCGGATGAAAAAGTTGGTCTACAACTATGAGCTTGGATTTGGTATAGATTTTTACCTCCAATACTTTAAGTTTACCCCGTCTATACGTGGTGTATTTGCCATAAGTGATGAATTGGTTCCCGACAATGACCCCAATAGTCCATGGACAGGAAATATCTCTGCAATGCGTACTCGAGGTCTTTTTGTGAATTTTACGTTTGAATAGGAGTTTCTTCAGTGTCTCCTAATTTCATTTAGAAAAATCGCCGTAGCCGTAGCAACATTCAAACTTTCAGTTGCTTTACTGCCATATCGTGGGATGCCAACCTTTGAATCTACCAAGTTCTCAATTTCATTTGAAATACCGTTGGCTTCATTACCCATTACTAGAATCCCCTTTTTTGGTAACAATGAGGAGTAAATACCATCACCATCCATAAAAGTGCCATAAACAGGGAGCCCGGATTTTGCTAAAAAAACATTCAAATCGGTATAAACAATATTAACCCTAGCAATTGAACCCATGGTAGCCTGCAGCACTTTTGGGTTATAACAATCGACCGTGTTCCTTGAACATACCAAATGTTGAATTCCAAACCAATCACATAGCCGAATTATTGTCCCTAAATTTCCAGGATCACGAACATCATCCAAGGCCAAAATCCAATCATCTAGATCAACCTTAAGTGGTTTGGGAATTTTGAAAATACCCAGAACATTATTCGGATTTTTAAGACTGCTTATTTTCCTTAAATCACTTTCTGGGACAGTTTCAACCAAATCCCCATCAACTGACAGAAAACCAGGGCCGGTACTGTAGATTTTATGTGCCCTAATATGTGAATTTAATAATTCTTGAACGGTCTTTACACCCTCTGCAATGAACAACCCATTTTGATTTCGGTACTTTTTTTGCTGTAAACTTTTTATAAATTTTATTTGGCTTTTAACAACCATACAAATAATGTATTTTTGATTTCTATGAGGATAGTGTTTTGTTTAAAGAATCCCTGCGCTAAAATAAGCTTATTATTTTTTGCTATTACACTCGCCTCTTGCAATACCTTGAAAAGGGTTGATGACAACGAATTATTACTCACCAAAAATACCATATATGCGGATGAAGAAAGGGTAAACGATGAGGATATTCAAAGCCTCATTGTTCAAATTCCAAATAGCTCCCTGTTAGG
This sequence comes from uncultured Maribacter sp., assembly GCA_964532755.1. GTDB lineage: Bacteria > Bacteroidota > Bacteroidia > Flavobacteriales > Flavobacteriaceae > Maribacter_A. Next base: position 2,691 of record CAZHJO010000091.1, read on the forward strand.
TTATCCCCTGCGGTTGAATCTGTACAACCTTGCCAAACAAAACCCGGATTCTTCTTTTCAAAATTGGTTATATAAAAAGGAAAAGAGAAAAGAAAGACTGGCAAAGCTATTGTCAGAAAAGCAGGTTGATAGACTAGGTGAATCATTTATGGTCAAAGGTCTAAGTGAATGGCTTAAGAACATTGGTGAACCTCCAGCCATTATCGACACCTCTGAAACCCGTAGAAGTTTAGAACGTTTAAAGGCCTATTACAATAGTAAAGGGTATTTCAATAACAACACATCGTTTGTAGTTGATACTTCAAACCGGGCAAAACGTGCTGAGATCAAATACAAAATAACCTTAGGCAAACCTTATATTGTTGATTCAATAACCGATAAAATAGCTGCAAAGGTCATTGACTCGATCTATCAATTAAACAAGGAAGAATCCTTGGTTAAAGAAGGGAAGCAATTTGATCTGGTCGATTTTGATACTGAACGCAAAAGACTGACCTCTATTTTTCGAAATTCGGGTATTCGCAAGTTCCAAGAAAGTTCAATCAACTATGCAATTACCAGGGATTCTACCAAGGCAGGGGATGACCAAGAATTGGACGTTGCGCTAAACATTGATAATCTTAGAACAAGAAGTGACAATGCCATAACCACTTCTGAATACAAAATAGAAAAATTCAAGGAGATCAATATATATACCGATTTTATTCTCAGCGGTGATGAAGAACAGCACAATGTAATTAATTACGAAGGATATAATATTTACTATAAGGATAAATTGAGATTCAAGCCAAAAACGCTGACAGATGCTATTTTCTTTGAAAAAGACAGTATTTATAGGGAGTTGAACAGGTCACGGACATATAGACAAATCACCAACCTAAATGTTTTTAAATATCCTTCAATTGCCTTTTCAACAGACAGTCTACAGACTGGTTTGGATGCTAACATTTATTTGACAGAAAGACCTAAGTATTCATTGGGTATGGATCTGGATGTTTCACATTCGAACATTCAACAGGTTGGTTTGGCATTTAGCCCATCTTTACAAGCCCGAAATCTCTTCAAAGGTGCTGAAAATTTAAGTTTAACAGGTAGATTGAATGTAGGTTCATCAAATGATCAAAGTATTACTGCAACGGACAACCGCTTTTTCAACTTGTTGGAATTTGGGGCAGACGTCAACTTGACTTTTCCGCGGATCTGGTTCCCTTTTGTGAACACAAGTAAAATAATTCCCAGTTATACATTACCACAAACCCGCCTATCCTTGGGAACTAGTTCTCAAAAGAATATTGGTTTGGATAAAAAAACCTTTAATAGCATATTGGGATACAATTGGTCTCCTTCGGACTTTAAACGAAATAACCTTGAATTGTTGAATATTCAATTTGTAAACAATGTAAATACTGACCGATTTTTCAATGTTTATCAAAATTCATATGAACGATTGGATGAAATAGCAAACGGGGATGATATAGACGATATTTATGACTATGATAATTCAATTGAGTTTCCAGAACTTGCAGAAAATTTTGAGCTTGAACCTGATACAGATGACCCACAACTGATAATCCCTTCTGGGACCACAGGATTTACCGAAGCCATTATAAGTGGTGCTGTACCTTCTTCTATAGAAGACCTGAACGAGGTTCGAAGTATTGAGGAAAGAAGGGTCAGACTTACAGAGAACAACCTTATTTTCGCTACGAATTACTCGTTTAGCAAAAACAACCAAAATGGCATAACCGACAATAGTTTTCACCGCTTTAGATTTAAGGTTGAAAGTGCTGGGAATTTGCTCTCAGCACTTTCTTATGTAATTCCGTTTAACGAGAAAGATGGGGATCTTTTAGTTTTTGATGTACCCTTTTCACAATACCTTAAGACAGAATTTGACTATATCAAATATTGGGATTTGGCACGTTCCAATGTATTGGCCTTCCGAAGTTTCTTTGGTATCGCCATACCCTATGGCAACTCAGATAATATTCCTTTTGTGCGCAGTTATTTCGCTGGTGGCTCCAACGACAATAGAGCTTGGAATCCTTATTCCCTAGGACCGGGAAAAACCGATGAAATAAATGATTTTAACGAGGCAAATTTAAAGTTAGCCCTTAATCTTGAATATCGTTTTCCAGTGGTCGGGGATATAAAAGGAGCCCTGTTTGCCGATGCCGGTAATATTTGGAATGTCTTTGACAGTGAGGATGATCCCGATAAGACTTTTAATGGTTTGGAATCACTCTCGGACATTGCCTTAGGTACTGGATTTGGAATCAGATATGATTTTACGTATTTCCTGATAAGAGTAGACCTTGGTTTCAAAACGTATAATCCGGCAGAAGAAGTTTCGCAAAGATGGTTCAGGGATTATAACTTTGCCAATTCAGTATTACAAATTGGTATAAACTATCCTTTTTAGACCTAAATATTTATTACTTTTGTCCTTCACTTTTTTAAAAACCAATAGACCTATAAAATTATGGCTCATAATATCAAACCAGGTGTTGCCACCGGCGATCAAGTTCAGGAAATTTTCAATTATGCAAAGGAAAAAGGATTTGCATTACCAGCAGTTAATGTTATTGGATCCGATACCATTAATGGGGTGTTGGAAACAGCTGCTGCATTGAATGCACCTGTTATTTTGCAATTTTCCAACGGAGGAGCTCAGTTTAATGCAGGGAAGGGCTTGTCAAACGAGGGGCAAAACGCGGCCATTCAAGGTGCCGTTGCCGGTGCAAAACATGTGCACCAATTAGCCGAAGCATATGGTGCAACCGTTATTCTTCATACTGACCACTGTGCGAAAAAATTATTGCCTTGGATAGACGGACTCCTTGATGCCAGTGAAAAACACTATGCTGAAACAGGTAAATCACTATATAGCTCACACATGATCGACCTTTCTGAAGAACCCATTGAAGAAAATATTGAGATTTGCAAAGGGTATCTTGAAAGAATGAGCAAGATGGGCATGACTTTGGAAATAGAATTAGGTATAACAGGTGGTGAGGAAGATGGCGTTGATAATTCTGATGTTGATGATTCAAAATTATATACACAACCTGAAGAAGTGGCATATGCCTATGAAGAGCTCTCAAAAGTAAGTCCAAGATTTACCATTGCTGCGGCTTTTGGGAATGTTCATGGGGTTTATAAGCCTGGAAACGTAAAATTGACTCCAAAAATATTGCGAAATTCACAAGATTACATTTCAAAAAAATATGGCGTGGAACACAATCATATTGATTTTGTTTTTCACGGCGGTTCAGGATCCTCCGTTGAAGAAATTAGGGAAGCAATAGGCTATGGCGTCATCAAAATGAACATTGATACTGATTTGCAATATGCCTTCTTAGCTGGGGTAAGGGACTATGTTCAGGAAAAAAAGGATTATCTTCAAGCTCAGATCGGTAACCCCAATGGTCCTGATGAGCCAAATAAAAAGTATTACGACCCAAGAGTTTGGCTGCGTGAAGGGGAAAATTCCTTCATTGAACGTTTGAAGAAGGCGTTTGACGATCTTAATAATGTTAATACTTTATAAAAAGTAGTTAAACTCAATATGGAAGATATGTCATTGTGGTTTAGGAGAAAAGAGAAGGGTATTCAAACGGCTACCGAACAAAAGAAAGACACTCCAAAAGGTCTGTGGTACAAATCGCCTACTGGCAAGATTGTTGAATCAGAGGAATTGGCTAAGAACTTTTATGTAAGTCCGGAAGATGACTATCATGTTCGTATAGGTAGCAAGGAATATTTTGAGATTCTTTTCGACGACAATAAGTTTACAGAGTTAGATCCTAAATTAAGTTCCAAAGATCCACTTAAATTTACCGATACCAAGAAGTATACAGATCGCTTGAAAGCTGCCCAAAAGAGAACAGGGCTCAAGGATGCCGTGAAAACCGCAATTGGAAAATCAAATGGTAAGGATTTGGTTGTTGCCTGTATGGACTTCACCTTTATTGGTGGGTCAATGGGCAGTGTAGTAGGTGAGAAAATCGCAAGGGCCATTGACCATGCTATTAAGAAAAAGGTTCCTTTTGTAATGATATCGAAGTCTGGTGGTGCCAGGATGATGGAAGCTGCTTTGTCTTTAATGCAATTGGCAAAAACTTCTGCTAAATTGGCCCAATTGGCCCAAGCAAAACTACCCTATATTTCTTTGTGTACAGATCCGACAACAGGGGGCACTACGGCTTCCTATGCAATGTTGGGAGATATAAATATTTCTGAACCTGGAGCATTGATCGGCTTTGCCGGACCACGTGTTGTAAAAGAAGCTACAGGTAAGGAATTACCGAAAGGATTTCAAACATCGGAATTTGTTCAAGAGCACGGTTTTTTGGATTTCATTACGCATAGAAGGGATTTAAAGAAAAATATCAATCTATATATCGATCTGATTCAAAATAATCCTATAAGAAACTAAAAAAAGCCCTGATTGCAACATCAGGGCTTTTTATTCATAACAATTCTACTTGATAAACCTTCTTAAGAATATTTCTTCGATTTCACCATTTGGGTGGGTAAGCATGCCTTTGGCATCGCAACTTCCATCGCCAAAATCCAAACTTGCTGTAGCGTCATTTCGCGTTATTTCAAGGATACCGCTCACAATGAATCTACAGGACAATTCCCTTCGCAATGGCACTATCGTTTCTTTCATAAAAACGTTACCTAGTTTGCCTGTATAGGTGCCTTTACCTGAAATCAAGAAAACATTATCTCCCCAAAATCCAGAGCCATAGCCTTCAATCCATTCCCGGATTCTATTGGCCGTAAAACTTGCAGTAGTGCCATCAGGCCATTCACCACTGAAAGTAGCTTCGGCATCGGACTGCGGATTACCGCTTTCATTACTTCGGGTTCTAACTACAAAGGCACTACCTTCAACCGCTACGCCATTAAAGGTGAAGTTCTCTAAGGACATGCTCAGTGTTTTAGTTGCCACATCCATATCCTTTAAATAACTAAGATAAATGATTCCACTTAGAACATTGCCATTCGGCAGTTCGCAACCCTCACCAAAATCGATAGTCTTTTCTTTGCTGTTGCTGGTCAAAACAGTGGTAATCGTAACACAATCGGGTAAAAAGTCCGAAATATAATTGGCCTTTGAGGTAGCCATTATTTCATCTGTAGCATAAACCTCTTCGCCGATATTAATAACATCTTCGGCAATTAAATCCGTTTCATCACTTACTTTAAGTTCTGCCACGGTAATACTTCCTTCCTCAGAAATATTCTGGGAATCATCTTTGTCACAGGATACTAAAACTAAAATTGCCATAAGCAATGATCCTGTAAAGTTCACTTTTTTGAGACTCTTTTTCATAATAACATTTTTTTAACATTTATAGTTTGACCTATGAAAGATCAAAAGGTTTAATGTTGATTTAAAAAAATAATACCTTGCTGTCCGAAACAAAAAATATTCCTATCTTTGCGCCCTGATTGAAAATCAATCAAATACATAAAAATCATTAAACAAATATTGGAATGTATTTAACCAAGGAAATTAAAGCCAAGATTTTTAAGAAACACGGCGGAAAAGAAGAGAACACAGGTTCCACAGAAGGGCAAATTGCTTTGTTCACACATCGCATTAACCATTTAACGGGGCACCTAAAAACAAACCACAAAGATTATAACACCGAACGTTCTTTAGTAAGACTGGTAGGTAAAAGAAGAAGTCTTTTAGATTACTTGAAAAAGAAGGATATAGTAAAATATCGTGAGCTTATCAAGGAACTTAATATTAGAAAATAAGAAATAAGGGGAAGCTGGGCTTCCCCTTTTTAATATACTCCTAAGTCCAGGATTCAAGAATAGGGCATATTCAAAAAGCTGCACACAGTTTTTCATTGGTCAACACACAACAACAC
>CAZHJO010000092.1:0-8566 GCA_964532755.1 uncultured Maribacter sp.
TCATCAGCCCAGGGACGAACCCCGTTGCCAAGGGCAAAGCCACAATATTGTAACCCGTTGCCCAAACCAGATTCTGAACCATTTTGCGATAGGTAGCCTTACCAAATAATATCAAGTTGGCAATGTCTTTTGGATTGCTGTCCACTAGTACTATATCCGCAGTTTCGGCCGCTACATCTGTTCCTGAACCAATTGCAATACCTACATCTGCCTGTGCTAAAGCAGGTGCATCGTTTACACCGTCACCTGTCATTGCCACAAATTCGTCCATTGCTTGCAATTCTATTATTTTGTCTTGTTTCTGGTCTGGTAATACTTCAGCCATATAATCATCAAGTCCTAATTTATCAGCTACATCTTTTGCTACTCTCTCATTATCGCCAGTAAGTAAAGACACTTTTATATTGTTTTTTTGGAGGATTTTGATAGCTTCATAAGAACTCTCCCTGATTTCATCTGCGAAGGTTACAAAGCCTATCACTTCATCATCTACTATGGTAAAGATTTTGGTTTCAATGCCCTCGTATTTATCTTCAGCAACACTTTTGTTCAATTGTTCCATTAGCACATAACCACCTGCCTGTACTTTCTTTCCATTGACCGTTCCACTAACACCAACGCCTGCGTTGTACTTGAAATCGGTTACAGAAGGAATCTTAATATTTTCTTCTTTTGCTTTTCTTCTTAAACCTTTGGAAATATGATGTTCGGAAGGGCTTTCAACAGCCGTCGCATACTTTAAGAGTTCTGTTTTATCGTAGTCAGATGATAATGGAACAATACGTACTACTTCGTGTGAACCCTTGGTAAGTGTTCCAGTTTTGTCGAATACTATGGTCGATATTTTGCGAGATGCTTCAAAAGCTGTTCTATTACGAATCAATAATCCATTTTTTGCCGAAATACTAGTAGATATAGCAGCTACTAGAGGTACAGCCAGACCTAAAGCGTGTGGACAACAGATAACCATAACAGTTACCATACGTTCTAAGGCAAATGATACTGTTTCTCCTAAAGCCAACCACGTAAAGAATGTACCAAAACCTAATACTAATGCAATTACAGTAAGCCATTTTGCTGCTACGTCTGCTAAACGTTGTGTTTTAGACTTTTGCTTTTGAGCCGTCTGAACCATATTTATCACTTTGGATAAATAGGTTTCCTCTCCAATACCTTTTACTTTTACTTTAATGACCCCATTGCCATTAATAGCACCACCAATTACTTCTTCATCAACACTTTTGCTTACAGGCTTACTTTCACCAGTAAGCATACTTTCATTAAGGTCACTTTTTCCGTCTACAATTATTCCATCAGCTGGTACTTTTTCTCCTGGTTTGATAAGGATAATATCTCCTTCGTTTAGTTCGCTTATTTTTACTTTTCGAGTTTGGCTACCATCTACCAAATTAGCTTCATTAGGCATTAATGCTGCCAATGCTTCTAAGGCTTTACTTGCACCCAAAATAGAACGCATTTCTAGCCAATGACCAATTAGCATTACGTCAATAAGTGTTGCTAATTCCCAAAAAAACGTTTTGCCCTCGAACCCAAAAATGACCGCAACACTATAAAAATATGCTGCCGAAATTGCTACGGCAATAAGTGTCATCATTCCTGCTGACTTCTTCTTTAACTCACTCACCAAACCTTTTAAAAACGGCCATCCACCGTAGAAGTAAACAATACTCGATAAAGCGAACAGTACATAATTACTGCCTGTGAAATTCCAGTCCACTCCTAACCAATTCTGTATCATTGGCGATAATAGAAGAATCGGTATCGTCAAAATTGTGGACACCCAAAATCTTCGCTTAAAATCTTCTATCATCATTTTGTGATGGTCGTGTCCCATTTCTCCGTGAGCAGGATTATGACCAGAATGGTCCATTTTACTATGGTCCATTTCTACTTTCTCCTTGGAATGGTTTTCGTGGTTATGGTGTTCGTGATGTTCCATTTTAATTGTTTTTAATGCTGTTCAATATAAAATTCACTCGTTTCAATGGTGGTAATACAGGGACGTGTACTACTGGAAACGGTAATGATTCATACACTTCAGTTATAAGATTGTGTATTTGATTTTGGTCGTTTTCACTTTCCAATCGAGCATAGTCGTTGATTAAAGGCAGTTTGTCAAGAACGAAAACCTTTTTGTAATTCACTTTACGCATTGCTTCTTTTAAAATTTCGTCAACTTCTAATTTTAAAAACCGATAGTACGCCAATGCATCAGGGATTGCCCTGTCCAGAAAAACTAAATCTTTAGGGTTTATCGATGCTTCCTGCTCGATTTGCATATCTAAAACACCAAGTTGAAACTCTCGTTTATTGCTTCGCAATTCTTCAACAGTCTGTCCCTTTACACGCATTGTATCTATATAATGCCTTGCGTGTTCAATGGTAGTTTCATATCCTCGTTCAGCAAGCATATTGATAGTGGTAGTTTTGCCAGTACTTGGACCGCCAGTAATAACACACCAATTTGTTTTTATGATTTTATTGCTTTTCATTTTGTTTTAATGGTTACATAATTCATTAGCCTCTTTAAGAATGTTTTTCTTTTTGGATGATGCCATACCCAAGTCATCCAATAGTTTTGGATTATCGCAAACCTCTCTACAAAGCACAATGCCTTTGTTTAGTATCTTTTGTTTTTCCTGCTTACTTAAGGAAGGTAAAGCCGTAATCGGGTACAATCTTGAACCATCAATTTTACTTTTAAGGCTGTTTTTTTCGGGATAATCCCAACTTACTAATCCAAGCCCTGAACATTCGCCAAATTGTATAGCATCGGTTGAGAACCTTGTATTGGTATAAACCCAGCCTTTATGAAATTTTAGTGAATGGTCTTTTTGCTTTAACCATTGAGTTTCTAAATCCTTAAACCTGGACTGTATGTAAAGAGGTATTTTTACATTGCAATTTCTACCTTGGTCGCTATGGAACTTACATTCTACTAAATAATGCTCGTTAGCTTTCAAAGCAGCTACATCTACTTCGTGGGTTACACAATGACCTTGCATAACGACACCTACATCTGTATTGAAGCCTTCATATTCGAGGATTTTACCAATATATTTCTCAAAAGGATAGCCAGTTGGACCAAATTCCATAATGGCTTTTTTGAGTTTGTATCTAGCAGAACCTGATTTTGATTTGCGTTTCAACATCTTATAAGCTATTTCATAAATCCGTTTGGTTGTCATTCCTTCAGTTAATTGCTCCTGAACTTTTTGGGCGATTTCTTGCACAAGTTTTTCACTTGCTTTGGAATGCCTTAAAGAGCGTTTTAGCTTTTCGATATTGAATGCTTGAACCTCGCCTGAATACTTTATGATATTGATTGCTTTTTCCATTTTAAAGATGTACTGTCATTACAGGTTTTTTTGAATGATTAGTAACACTTTCAGCAATACTCTTTGAAAAGACACTTGCAAATCCTTTTCTACTATGGGTATACATTGCTATTAAATCCACATTATTTGAACCTTCAAATTTTTCAATACCACCTAATACGGTAGATTCATTATAGACGTGCATTGCATAGTTTTCCAATTTTGGGAAGTGCGTTAAAAACTCTTTGATGGGTTGCAATCCATTTTCAACACTATTAAAATCTGATGTGGTGTTAATGTTCAACAAATGGATTTTGGCATTACACTTTTTGGCTATGCTTTTTAACTCAATAAAGGCATTGGATATATCTTCCTTAAAATCAGACACAAATACGATATCCTTAAAAGGAAAGGCTACTGTATCTTCTTTTACAACCAAAATTGGTACTCTTGCTTTCCGAATGATTTTTTGGGCATTGCTTCCTAACAATTTCTTTAAAAACCCATTTTGTATGCCTTTACTTCCGGTAATAATGAAATCGTGATTAAAGTTGTGGGAATGGGCTACAATTGCATCTTCGTCTGTAATAAATTCTAAAAACGTCCTTGACTTTAAACCTTTACCTTCAGCTTCTTTGTCCAAAGCCCTCAACTTACTTTTAGCTATGCCAATTGCTGCAAGGGTATCAGGGTAGTTTTGCTCCTGGGTCTTGGTTAATTTTGTCCAGTTAACTACGGTACTTATTTGATGCAAAAAATGGATTTCTGCATTAAAAAGTGCCGCCATTTCTATAGCCAATTCTGCTGCTTTATTGCAGTTATCTGAAAAATCCGTGGGTACTAATATATTTTTCATCTTATTTCTTTATTTGCCAATTATAAAGCGATGCAATACAGGCACCGATTAACCAACCCAAAATGAACGTTTGAACAATTCCTAGACAAGCTTCCCAAAGTGGAATATCCATCCTAATTACAGTCGATACATCCAGTCCGTGCAGTAGGCTATTGAAGAATTTTACAGACCCTTCACGGCCAACCGTAAACATTACCACCATACAGCCCAAATAGAGCAATGCTCCAGTAAGGCCTGTGGCCAATCCTAATTTTTTGATGTTGATTGTTTTCATAATTATGGTTTATTGTTGTTTTCTTTATCGTGATTATGCTTGTGATGCGGCATTAACAGATGACATCCGAACATTAGAATTATAAAAATGAACAAGGATACGTTTTCGCCCATTCCTATACTTGGTGCAATAAAAATGAGTAGCAACGGAAGTACACAACCTAATATCATCCAAAGTGTATGTGATTTCATCTTTTATATAATTTGAGTTAACATTACAATCGCCATCACAATCATAATGGCATTTTCTATAAATGTGGCTTCGGTCATTGGCAATTTTAGCGCCGTTCCGAGACAAGCACAACGAATTGATTTTTTACCCAAAAGCGTTTTAGTTACACCAACCGTTGTAATACTTAATATTATAAGTGTGGCTATAAGAGCAATTTCAATTTCAAAACGCATTAAGAACATTAGCCCGAGAGCAGTTTCAATGAATGGATATATCCAGCCATATATTGAAACCCGTTTTGCCAATGGGTCATACATTCTGAAGGATTCTGGGAAATTCTTTAAATCGAGCATCTTGAAGAAACTGAACACTATGAAAAACAAACCCATAAAATCCAGCATTACGGCATTACCATCCCAATTCTTATAATGCAACAAAATACTCGCAGTTGCAATGTAAAAAAGGATGAGCAACAAGGGCTGTAATTGTTGCAGTTTTGATTTTTGCTCAGTGGCATCCAAGGATTGGGATGTCATCTGAAAAACGTTTTTGTTATCCTTTTCCGAAAGAGTATATTTTTCAGGTAACGCTTTTTTAAGGGCTTCCGTAGTAACGTGGCTACCCATTGTAACTTCAGCTTCGGCTTTTTCAAGGTTAACAGAAACGTTGGTAACGTTGTCCACATTACCCAAATATTTTTCTACGGATGCTTTACAGCCTCCGCAGGTCATTCCTGTTATGTTATATGTATGTGTCATTGTTCATTTTTTTAATGATTATTACACAAAATTAATTTCTGCAACCCACCTTCATTTGTACAATTCTGGATAATCCTTACACAATTTGGTCTATGGATTTTCTGTTCCATTTTTGTAGATTTTTAAATGTCGTCATTGACATTCCTGTTACATTTTTAAACTGTCTTGCCAAATGGCTACTATTATTGTAATTCAAGCTGTAGGCTATTTCAGAAAAATTTAATTGCCTCAACTGTATCATTTCTTTTACCTTTTCAATCTTTAAATTGATTTCATATTTTTCAATCGTTACACCTTCAGTTTTGCTGAACAGTTTGCTTAAAGCCGAATAAGATTTATTAAACCTTTTGGTCAAAAAAGATGAAAGGTTTGTATTGTCCTGATTTTCAATTTTTTTTATGAGTGCAATCTTTATTTCCTCTATCAAAATTTCTGTTTCATCCTTTATGATTTCAAAACCGTGTTTGCTCAGCACTTTTTCTAATTCTAATGTTTGGATGCCTGTCTTTTTGTTTAGAACAATTTGTCCAAGCTCAACCGATTTTATGTCACAACCCAATTCTTCCAACTCCCGTAATACAGTTGATTTGCATCTGTCACATACCATATTCTTTATGTTAAGGGTTTGTTTCATAATACTTTTTATAGTGCCTGAAATGGGAAGGGCTATTAACCAACCAATCAGTATTTCCTTCCCATATCAGGGCTTTATTTTAATTTTTCTTTTAGGTTCTTCATATAATCAATAATCAAGGTCTTTTCAGAATTGGATAACTTAGCATCGTTGTGAATCAAGGTGTAAGATGCTAGTGGCATCTCATCATCTTTAACCTGACTAATTATTGACTTTAGTTTGCTGTTTTTTCTTCGGTTGGAATACGCATCCCATTCATTGAAATTCAATTCTTCCTTTCCTTCATTAATGTGGTCTTCTAAAAACCAAGCAACAGGTTGTACTTTATTGTACCAAGGGTATTCTGTGTTATTACTATGACAATCATAGCAGGACTCTTGTAATAATGCGCTTATGCTTTCTTGGGTGTTGTTTACCAACAAGAAGTCAGTTTTTGGCACAGTATCACTTTGATTGAGGTCTGTGGGCACAAACTGTATACCCACAAATCCAACCAATAAAATCAGTGCTATGATTTTTACAATTTTCATTTAGTTAATTTCTCGCTGTACTTTACCACATTTCAACATCTGGCTTCCATAATATGGATTGCGTATTTCTTCCTTTGTACTCAACCAAGCTGTACCGCCATCATACATTGGACAAAATTGCTCGTATAGTTTCACTTGTGTTCCCGTAATAGCTACCATATCAGTAACATCTTTGCTCAAAACTTTAAAATGTTCGCGTTGGTGTTTAATATCACTTTCACTGATATGTTCTGCGTGCTCGATAGCATCTTCCATAATGTCCTTTAATTCTGATTGCTGGGCATCCGTATATTTTGAAATGTCAAGCTTTCCTAATGATGTTGCGAGGGTTGCACCCAATTCTTTAGCTTTGGCATTATCATCTGCCACTAAGGCATCCTTTAAGTTGAAATAGTCATTTAATATTGTTTGGGAATTTCCATCTCCGTTCATTGCCATTTCCTTTTTATCCACATCGTGGTGACCATCGGAATTATCGTGGTTCATTTTTGAATGGTCTTCTTCAGTAATCATCTCAGAATTGTTACTGTTTTCTGTTTTTGCATCTTTACAAGACATTGCTGATAAGCTTATAAATGCCATTACCATAATTGTTGTTAATCTTACTTTTTTCATTGTTATTAATTTTAAATTATACTTGTTTTTAGTTACTTAAATAATTGATTATTGTTGTTTGAACATAGAAGGTTTTCACCGATTCTATTTGGTTCATTTGGAACTTTAATTGTAGTTCCTGAATGTCCAGAACATCGTTAAAATCAATTGTTCCAGTTTCATAGCTTTTGATTAAAATTTCTTCAGCATCATTGGCTTGCTCCAAATTCTTCAATTGAGTCTCATTGCTTATTCTTGCTGAGATTCTATCGTTTACGGCTTTATCTAATACAGTTTCCAATTTGTTCAATCGTTCTTGTTTCTGTGCAGTTATTTCCTGCTGTTTAAACTCATTCTGCTTGGTTTGAGATTTGTATTTTTTGTTGAAAATTGGAATTGATACTGATACCATTGGCATTACAATGTCTTTTCCGTTATCACTAAAATTCATATTAGGTCGCTTGTCAACGTTGACATAATCCAAACCAAAACCAATCATAGGAAGGCTTTCTTTTTGATTCAATAATTCTGACTGCTCAACAGATTGGTAGAGCTTGTCATATTTTATCAATTCTGGATGCAGGGATAAGTTTTCTGTATTTACCAAAGTAGTTTCAGAAGGAATGGTTAATTCTTGAACTACATTCACAGCAATATCCTTATCACGGTTCAAAAGTTTATTGAGAGCCGTTTGTTCTGCTAAATATTGTTGAGCTAATACTTCCTTTAATTGTTCCAACTCATTTTGACGCATTTGTAATCGCAATACGTCCACAGCTGAAGCTTTGCCAACTTCTACAGAAGTCAATGCCAAAGTCTCATAGGTTTCAAGCAATTCAATATTTTGCACTAATACCTTTTGCTTTGCTTTGTTCGCATACAAATTGTAGTAGGATTGCGATACGGCCGCGAGTAATTTTCTTTTGGCAATAACAATATCCTCGTACTTAGCATCGGCTAAAGAGCTTACGTAATTCTCTCTAGCTGTGATAGAACCAAACCAGGGTATCATTTGTTTTGCTGATACTTTAAAGCGTTGAGCCCCTGTTCTTGTCTCTGGTTCACTAACAAAATATCCAACTCCAAATTCAGTATTTGGAATCGTGTTTACTTCATTCACTTTTTCAGAAACAATACTGTACTGTAATTCAAATTTTTGAATTTCCGGACTGTTTTTCAATGCCTCCTCAATGAGAGTTTCCAATTGTTGGGCATTTGAAAAACCAAATGTTAAAAGCCCAATCGCTATTAAAATTATTTTCTTCATTTCGCTACTTTTTTAAGTTGTACTTCTTGTTTCCAACTATATAGAACAGGAACAACAAATAATGTGATTAGAGCGATGACCATACCTCCAAAACTTGGTATTGCCATAGGAATCATAATATCGCTTCCTCGACCAGTTGATGTT
>CAZHJO010000093.1:0-8559 GCA_964532755.1 uncultured Maribacter sp.
TGTATTTGTCTGTAAATGCCTTAATATTATTTGTATCTGCCTTAACTTCTACATCCTCTATGCGCAATCCGACTTGGTAAGACCATTTATTATAATTCTGCCCAAAAGTTGCATAGGCCGAGTAAATGTCCATCCCATAGACAAAATCTGTACTTGAAGTTGGGACCAAATTGCCATTGGCATTGAAAGAAAGTCCGGTGGAGGTATAATCCACATCAGTTTCAAATATCCTGGCTTCAACGCCCATTTCCAATTTGGATATGGAATCCAATGGATTTATGTAATCCAAATTGGCTATGGTCTGTGTCCGTCTTGTGTCTACAAAGTCTTTGTAATTGGGAAATAGTGAATTTCCCCTAGTTTTAAAATCAGCATCTTCATCACTATTGAAACGGTTATGATCTACTTCAAGTTCAATGTTGTGTCCTTCCTTGTTAAAGTCAAGTTTATAGTCAAAATTATATTGCTCACTTAAATTGTCTTCCACATTGTTGAAAAATTGCATTGAGTTCCGTATGGGTTCGTTGAAATATATGATATCCGTATCTCCACTGGCCTTTCCATCATACATATTTTGATTGGTAAAGAATGAAATGGTGTTTTTGTCATTGAGATAGAAATCCACACCCAATTTATAGAGATGGGATTTATTATTATTGAAGAAGTTAAAAATCTGCTCGGAGTTATCATCAGGTCTACGAATGTACCCGTCATTTACGTATTTTCCGATATTAACTCCATAATTACCATACAGGTTAAATTTACCATTTCGATAATTCAAATCTAGGGAATTGTTGAATTTTGCTTCTTCTGCAACGGTAAGCCCAGTGCTTAAGGAGCCGTTGAATCCGATATTTGCATTCTTGTGAAGCACAATATTTATTATACCGCTCATTCCTTCTGGGTTGTACTTTGCAGATGGGTTGGTAATAAGTTCAATCGATTTAATAGAGGTCGACGGTATTTGTCGAAGTAATTGCGCCACTGGTACGTTAGAGAGTTTACCATCTACCATTACACGCACATTTGAATTTCCCCGCATGGATAGATCCCCAGTCTGCTGGTCTATGTTCACAGACGGAATATTGTTCATAATATCAGAAGCCGTTGCACCTGCTGTGGTAAGGTCCTTGCCCACGTTGATTACTTTTCTATCGATTTTTTGCTCAATGGTAGTGCGCTCGGCAACCACTTCCACTCCTTCCAATTCCCGGGCTTGTTCGGCGATAGCAATGGTTCCCAAATTCAGTTTTTTGTTTCTTTTGGAAATGGTCAGGTTTTGCGAATGTGTTTTATAACCAATATACTGCACTTCTAAAATTAGGTCACCTTCAGGAAGACCCTTAATTTCAAAAGAACCGTCCTCATTGGTTATACCTCCGGTAATGTTGTTAGCGTCGTTTTGTGATTTAATGACTATTGTCGCATAAGCAATCGGCTGCCGTAAAGTTTTGTCAATGATTTTCCCGGATATACTGCCGTTTTTGAGGTCTGTGGTCGGGTCAGTGCCAATGTTAGCTGCAATTACACCACAATAAAATAGTGCAAAAAGTAATATTACTTTTCTCATGAATTGTTCGTTTTTGATTTTGCCCGAAGGCAAGATGATTGATGATTGATGTTTTATAATGGACGACGAATGTCATGGATTGTTACCAAGTATTTCGATTTTAACATTCTTCAAGCTGTTTAAATAGAGTGCAGATAGGTACTGGGATGTACCTGGCTTGGTATTTTTCAGTAATTTGGGGCATGTTGATCCATTTCAATTACGAATAGGTATAAAAGCATAAAACCCTGACGTTACCGTCAGGGTTCCTTTCGCTGATAGGCTATACTAAACACTAACCATTAACTATAAACATATAGCGTTACCAACGACCTTTATTCTGTTTCAAATAGAACGAATCTTTGTTGTACTACTAAAGACGTATAATTCATAAAAAAGTTACATTTGCCGATTAACTTTAACAAATGAAAGACACTCTTGTTTTTGGGGCTTCTGTAAAACCAAACCGCTACAGTAATATCGCAATAAATCGTCTTGTGGAAAAAGGAATCACCACGCAAGCATACGGATTACAAGTAGGAGTAATACACGGGGTCGAAATTAGTACCAATTTAGACGATATCCAAAACATACATACGATTACTTTATATTTAAACCCCAAAAGACAGAAATCCTATTACAATGACATTATTAACCTACAACCTGCAAGGGTAATTTTTAACCCTGGAACTGAAAATCCTGAATTTTATAGTAAACTCGAGGAAAATGGTGTCGAAGTCGTCATAGCCTGTACTTTGGTTTTATTGGCAACCAACCAATACTAGTGAATTATTGTTATTTTATGTATTCGAAACCTGCCAGAATCTTTCAATAAAGCGATTGTGACCGATTTAACATCGGATAGCAGGAAGAATGAACATCAATAAGGATAATCTTACGCCTAAGTAGTCCATGAACTAGGCTCATTTAAAGACAATTTCTACTAATGCCCCTCAGTTGTAGAAGTTTTTTTCCTGATAAGCAACAGACCAATAAAGGTGATAAGTCCGTTTAAAGGCAGCAATTCATAACCAAAGACATAGCCTCCTATACTTTCAGGCGGCAATTTACCTAAGACGAAACTTATTAGGACAGATAATATGGCCACAATCCAAACATAATTGTCCTTTACCTTATAATTTGTGAAAATACCAAAAGCGAATAATCCCAACAAAGGCCCATAGGTATAAGATGCTACCTTCAACAGACCGTCTATGACATTGGTATCCAAAATATGTTTAAAGGCGATTACAACTAGAATCAACAGAAGGCTCATACCTACATGTGTGGCTTTGCGAATTTTTTTTCGTTTGGATTCGGGCTTCTGTCCAATACCCAAAAAGTCAACACAGAAAGATGTTGTCAAGGAAGTTAAAGCACTATCTGCACTGCTATAGGCAGCAGCTATTAGGCCCAAAATAAATGTAATTGCCACAGTCATTCCCAACCCACTATTCAAGGCGATTTCAGGAAATAATAGATCTGATTTTGGTTTGCCGTCCATTAAGGGAATCGGAATTTGAAATTTATCGGCGTAAATGAATAGCAATGCCCCTAAAAGCATGAATACAAAAGTGACTATGACCAGTACAATACTAAAACTCACCATATTTTTTTGTGAGTCTTTCAAAGTTTTACATGTAAGGTTCTTTTGCATCATGTCTTGATCTAAACCGGTCATACAAATGGTTACGAACATACCGCCTAAGAACGATTTCAGTAAGTGTTTGCTGTCTGTAATGTCATCAATGAAAAGAAATCTATTGTATTGATTAAATTCATTGGAAGTCAAAAATTCCACAAAGCTCCAATTCAATTGTTCCAATATAAAATAAATCGACAGTCCAACAGAGATCAACATAAAGAGGGTCTGTAATGTATCGGTCCAGACAATTGTTTTGATACCTCCCTTATATGTATAGACCCAAATAAGTAATATAGATAGGGTCACTGTAATTTCAAAGGGCACATTCCATGAATCAAAAACAAACTGTTGTAAAACAATGGCGACTAAAAACAACCTAAAGGCTGCTCCTAAAACGCGGGAAACGAAAAATGATATTGCGCCTACCTTATAACTGACAAATCCAAAACGATTGTCCAGATATTCATAAATAGAAGTGACATTTTGTTTATAATAAATAGGCAAGAGAACATAAGCCGTAATCAGATAGCCCAATAAATAACCCAAGACAACCTGCATATAACTGAATTCCGAGGCTTCGACCCAACCAGGTACTGATATGAACGTTACACCGGATAATGAAGCTCCAATCATTCCAAAAGCCACCAAATACCATGGTGATTGCTTTCCCGCCTTGAAAAAATCGGCATTGGAATCATTTTTCCCAGTAAAATAAGATATTAATAAAAGTAGGATGAAATAAGCCCCGATCAAGAGCAGAATATGGGTGGCCGTCATAGAAATAAATTTCAAACGCAAAGTACAAAAAGAAAAAATAGTGTGTAATTTTGTCTAAATGGATTTTTCGTCAAAGTTATTGGAGGAAGCGGTACATGAGATGTCTCAGTTACCGGGGATAGGAAAACGAACCGCTTTGAGGTTGGTGCTTCATCTACTAAAGCAACCTAGTGGTCAGACCTCACGATTGTCATCTGCTCTCGAAGAATTAAGGAATTCGGTCAAATTCTGCACCCAATGTCATAACATTTCCGATGTTGAACTCTGTGAAATCTGTACTAATCCAAAGAGGGACGAAAGTTTGGTGTGCGTGGTTGAGGATATTCGTGACGTTATGGCCATTGAAAACACCGGTCAGTTTAATGGACTTTATCATGTTTTAGGAGGAAAAATTTCTCCCATGGAAGGTGTTGGTCCCCAAGAATTGACAATTTCGTCTTTGGTCAATAAGGCCAAGAATGGAAAAATAAAGGAACTGATTTTTGCTTTAAGCTCTACAAT
Source organism: uncultured Maribacter sp. (assembly GCA_964532755.1). GTDB lineage: Bacteria > Bacteroidota > Bacteroidia > Flavobacteriales > Flavobacteriaceae > Maribacter_A. The sequence goes on from CAZHJO010000093.1 coordinate 4,473, forward strand.
GGAAGGTGATACCACCAATTTTTATATTTATAAACAATTGGAGGGATTGGAAATCAAAACATCAACCATTGCCCGTGGGATTTCTATAGGAGATGAATTGGAATATGCAGATGAGGTTACACTGGGTAGAAGTATCCTGAATAGGATTCCATTTGAAAATTCATTAAAAGTAAATTAGAAATATATTAGTATTAGAAAATAGCTTTATTTTTTATTAATTTTGCAAACAATCTATCGAAAACAGCTCATAAATTAGCAATATGTCAAAATTTGAATTGAAATTACCACGAATGGGAGAAAGTGTTGCCGAAGCAACATTGACCTCTTGGTTGAAAGAAGTTGGTGATACTATTGAAATGGATGAGGCAGTATTTGAAATTGCCACAGACAAGGTAGATTCAGAAGTCCCAAGCGAAGTTGACGGAGTGTTAGTTGAAAAGCTATTCAATGTTGATGATGTTATAAAAGTAGGGGATACTGTTGCCGTAATCAGGACGAATGGCGCGGCGACCGATGCTTTGGAATCAGCGCTGAAAGAAGATGACATGCCCGATGTTTCCGAGGAGGTCGTGGCCTCGGTCAGTGAAACAATAGAAAAGGCAAAAGAAACCGTTAAAGTACCTGCTCAGGATTATAGCACTACCGACCGGTTTTATTCCCCCTTAGTGAAGAATATTGCAAGGCAGGAGGGAATCTCTAGAGCAGAATTGGATGGAATAAAAGGTACAGGCAACGAGGGTAGGGTCACCAAGGCCGATATTTTGGCCTTTGTAGCCACAAGGCAATCCTCAGGGACTTCGATGGTCTATGAAGCTATTGAAAAACAAGAGTCGGTCATTGTAAAAGAGGTTGAAGAGCCAGTCATTGAGAAGCAACAGGCCCCAAGGGTAGTTGCGTCCGGCGGTGATGAAGTTATTGAAATGACCCGAATGGGTAAACTCATCGCCAAGCATATGGTAGCCAGTGTTTCGACCTCTGCCCATGTACAAAGTTTCATTGAAGTTGATGTCACCAATATTGTGACATGGAGAAACAAAATGAAGGATTCATTTTTCAAATCTGAAGGTGAAAAATTGACATTTACCCCCATTTTTATGGAGGCTGTAGCAAAGGCCCTGAAGAAATATCCCATGATGAATATTTCAGTAGATGGGGATACGGTCATAAAGAAGAAGAATATTAATATTGGGATGGCGGCAGCCTTGCCAGATGGTAATTTGATCGTTCCTGTAATCAAAAACGCTGACCAATTGAATTTGGTTGGTATGGCCAAAGTTGTGAATGACCTTGCAGAACGTTCAAGAAACAACCAGCTTAAACCTGATGAAATTCAGGACGGAACCTATACGGTTACCAATGTGGGTACATTTGGTAGCGTTTTCGGAACCCCTATTATCAACCAACCCCAAGTAGGTATTTTGGCTTTAGGTACCATTCGTAAGATTCCCGCTGTTATCGAAACCAACGAAGGCGATTTTATTGGTATTCGAAGTAAAATGTATATTTCGCATAGCTATGACCACAGAGTGGTTAATGGTGCTTTGGGCAGTATGTTCGCAAAAACCGTTGCCGATTATCTCGAGGCTTGGGATATAAATCGCGAGGTTTAGCTTTATTTTATCATAATTACAACAAATTTTATCAGTTACTGTTGATTTTTGTTATTCTTCTGGTAAGGGGTTTTGACAAGGACTATCTTTGTCGGTTTATGTTTTTGAAATAAGCCACCATCGATGAAATATCATTTTCTTACCATCGGGAAAGTACTTTTCACTCTTTTTCTTTTAGTAAACTCCATATTGTTCTCCCAACAAAAGGAACCCATTAAACTTTTTTTGGATTGTCGTTGTGAAAAGAGTTATATACGCCAAGAAATAAATTTTGTGAATCATGTTCGTGATCAAGGATTGGCAAATGTTATATTAATGGTTTATGACATAGCCAATGGCAGCGGAGGGCGTACCTACAAATTGGATTTTAAGGGTGAAGGGAATTATAAGGATTTAGCGCATGAGCTCACTTATGATTCAAATGTTAATATGACATCCGATGATATTCGCAAAGGGTTATTGGAAACCGTTAAAAATGGACTTCTCAAATATGTGCTAGAATCTGATTTATCGGATAAGATCACCTATAAAATTACTGATGAGGGTTTGGCCCAAAGACAGGATATAAATTTTGAAGATCCCTGGAACAATTGGATTTTTGAGGTATATGGTGAAGCGGAATTGGACAAGGAGGCAAGTCGTAAGGAATTCGAATATGAAATAGGATTTGAGAGTGACAAGGTGACTGAAAAATGGAGAATTCGTGCCGATATTCAAATGAACCTGGCCAATAGCAAGTTTATAAGGGACGATGAGGAATTTGTGAGTAAAAGAGAGAGGTACTTCGGGTATGGCAGTATTGTTCGTAGTTTATCAGACCATTGGTCAATGGGTATTTTTGGTGGGGCGAGACATGATACCTACACTAATTTAAATATGGCCACTAGTCTGACACCTGCGATCGAGTACAATATTTTTCCTTATCGTGAAGTGTTGAGAAGGGAAATAGTGTTTGCGTATAAAATAGGCTATGTGTATAACAACTACATTGAAACAACTATTTTTGGGAAGGATAAAGAAACAATTTACAACCATTCGTTGGATGTTCAAGCACGGTTTAGACAACCATGGGGAAATCTTTATTCGCGCCTAAGGGCTTCATCATTTTTGAATGATTTTTCCAAAAACCGAGTACAGTTCAATGGTAGTGTGTCTGTGCGCGTGTTAAAAGGACTTGCTGTACGTTTTTCCGGTTCCTTGGAATTGATTCGTGATCAGATAAACCTTCCTGCAGGTTCAGCTTCTTTGGAGGATGTTCTTTTACAACAAAAACAAATTGCGACCGATTTCGAAAGCGCTTTTAGGGTAGGGGTCAGCTATACTTTTGGATCGGCCTTCAACAATATTATCAATACACGATTATAGCCACTTTTACAAAGTCTTTCCGTTACCTAAATTTCCAGCATCGTGGTAAGGGAAAACACTTACCCAATAAATGGAATAATTCATTCCGTTAAAGTTTTCTAAGGCTTATCTTTGTTTAAATATTAGGAGGCATGGAGTTAAAACTAACGAGACCAATTTGTTTTTTCGATTTGGAGACTACGGGTACGAATGTAGCACAGGACAGAATTGTGGAAATATCCATTCTAAAGATTTATCCCAACGGCAACAAGGAGAGTAGAACATGGTTAGTGAATCCTGAAATTGAAATTCCGGCTGAGGTTGTTGCCATTCACGGAATTTCAAACGAAAAAGTGGCTAATGAACCCACTTTTAAAATGTTATCCAGGGAAATATTCAATATGATAAGGGATAGCGATATGGGGGGCTTTAATTCCAATCGTTTTGACATTCCATTACTGGCTGAAGAAATGCTTCGAGCCGATATTGATTTTGACATGAAAAATATGGTTTCTGTAGACGTGCAGACCATCTTCCATAAGATGGAAAAAAGAACCCTTGAGGCCGCCTACAAATTCTATTGTGATAAAGACCTTACCGATGCACATAGTGCAGAGGCCGACACAATGGCCACTTATGAGGTATTGCTTTCACAACTGGACCGCTATCCGGAATTGGAAAATAACATTAAAAAATTGGCCGAATTTTCCACGCATAAAAAGACCGTTGATTTTGCCGGTTTTATTGCCTTGGATGAAGAGCAGGAAGAAATATTTGCCTTTGGTAAACATAAGGGACGCAAAGTCCTTGAAGTCTTGGATAAGGAACCTGGATATTTTGGATGGATACTAAATGCCGATTTTCCCTTATACACAAAAAAGGTATTGACGCAGATCAAATTAAGTAGACTAAACAACAAGCTTGGCTGAATGCGATTTGTTTTACTTGCTTTTATACTTTTTGCCCTAGATTCAAGTGGCCAGGAAGTACTATTTGAAGGTCATGTCTTTGATTATAAAAGCAAGGACCCCATTCCCTATGTAAACCTGAGCTTTCTTAATACATTGAAAGGTACGTCTACAGATGAAAATGGCCATTTTTTTCTTGACCTGCCTGCTCCTTATTTAGACAAA
>CAZHJO010000094.1:0-8549 GCA_964532755.1 uncultured Maribacter sp.
ATGTTTGCCCCATTGGTCTATGAATAGGTACGCCACTAGGAATTATGGTAGAACTTCTTCCATGATAACCCACAGGAATGTGCAGCCAGTTGGGCATCAAGGCATTTTCTGGGTCTCGAAACATTGTACCTACATTGGTTGCATGTTCCCGACTCGAATAGAAGTCGGTGTAATCACCTATCTGTACGGGCAATTGCATTTCAATTTCATCTATTTCGAACAGAATAATACTCTTGTGGTCTTCATTCTTCTGTAATGTGTCATTCCTGATATCGAATACGTCACTGATTCTATTCCGAACCAATCTCCAGGTTTTTTTACCATCGGAAATAAAGTCATTCAATGTATCCTGAAGAAAAATATCGTCAGTTAAAGGAATATCTTCAAAATAACCCAATTGATGCATTGCCCCTAAGTCAATTGCAGTATCACCGATCCTTGTTCCAATGGTAATAATGTCATCCCTGGTCAAAAAAACACCAAAGGGAATATTTTGAATGGGAAAGTCAGTGTTATCAGGAGTAGTGACCCATGTTTTTTTATTAGGATCATTAGCAGATATGGGCATAATTCGATTGTTAATTTATGTTTGATAAATTCCTTATCAAATATATTATTTTCTATTAATAACCAGTTGGCAATTTGTATTTTTACCCCTCATTTAACAGAACATACTATATGCAACGGGACCAACTGATTTTTGATTTAATAGATGCTGAAAAGGAAAGACAATTAAACGGGATTGAGCTTATAGCTTCTGAGAATTTTACAAGTCCGCAGGTGATGGAAGCAGCCGGTTCGGTACTTACCAATAAATATGCAGAGGGCTATCCTGGAAAAAGATACTATGGGGGCTGCGAGGTGGTCGATCAAGTTGAACAAATTGCTATTGATAGGGCTAAGGAACTTTTTGGTGCAGCCTATGCAAATGTACAGCCGCACTCAGGTTCTCAGGCAAACGCTGCCGTTTATCATGCTTTTTTAAAACCTGGCGACAAGATCCTAGGATTTGATCTTTCCCATGGGGGACACTTAACACACGGCTCACCGGTCAACTTTTCAGGAAAATTGTATAATCCCGTTTTCTACGGTGTTGAAGCTGAGACAGGGGTAATTAATTATGATAAAATTCAGGAAATTGCCGAGAAGGAAAGACCAAACATGATTATTGCCGGTGCATCGGCCTATTCCCGTGATATGGATTTTAAACGTTTTCGTGAAATAGCGGATAGTGTTGATGCAATTCTTCTGGCAGACATTGCCCATCCTGCAGGATTGATTGCCAAAGGTATTCTTAATGACCCAATTCCCCATTGTCATGTTGTTACGACCACTACACATAAAACATTGCGTGGTCCAAGAGGTGGACTCATCCTAATGGGGCAGGATTTTGAAAATCCATTCGGAATTCGGTTGAAAAATGGCAACCTAAGGAAAATGTCAGGCCTTTTGGATTTAGCCGTTTTTCCAGGAAACCAAGGTGGTCCGCTCGAACATATCATTGCTGCCAAGGCAATTGCTTTTGGTGAGGCCTTGACCGATGAATATTTGAATTATATGTTACAGGTTAAAAAAAATGCAGCGGCAATGGCTGCCGCATTTGTTGCCAAGGATTATAACATTATCTCTGGAGGGACGGACAATCATATGATGTTGATTGATCTTCGAAATAAGGATATTACGGGAAAAGATGCAGAAAAAGTATTGGTAAAGGCCGATATCACTGCCAATAAGAATATGGTGCCTTTTGATGATAAATCTCCCTTCGTAACATCCGGTATTAGATTTGGTACAGCTGCTATTACAACAAGAGGTTTAAAAGAGGATGAAATGAAAACAATTGTAGACTTTGTTGATAGGGTACTGACCAATCCTGAAAATGAGGAAATTATAGCAGAGGTTAGGGGGAAAGTGAATGCCTTAATGCTAGGAAGGGCACTTTTCAATGCCTAAGAATTCAAATTAATGGTTTAGCATGTACAAATCCTCGTTGTAAATAATTTTTGAGTCTATAACGTCATAAATAACCGCATCATTTTCAGATTCAAAATACAAGGCCCAGAAACTCAAGTAGTTTTGGGTCTTTTTTGAATGAGGTAAGACCATTTCATTTTGTAATGAATCTTCTTCAAAGACGGCAACGAATATTTCATAAGGTACTTCATTATGTCCTTTGGTGTATTGCGTATAGTGTTTACCTAGTTCATTGAAGATTTGATCCAGTTGATCAGCAATACTTTGATTGTATATTTTATCGATGATAACTGCAGTATCATTCAATACCAAGGAAAATTCGTCAACATCGATTTGTAGGCTGTTCTCTTTTTCTAGAAATTGAATCTCTTCCGTTAGTAAATATTTAGATTGATTGAATGTTCCCCAAGTCCCCTTTTCATAATGAAGAATCATCTCAAATAAGCTCAAATTGCACTTAAGTTCTAAAACCAAACTTAATTTTTCATCATTTGATGAATTCTCTTTGACCGTTACTTCAGAGAAAAAGTGCTTTTCAAGATTTTTTATAAACCTTGACAATCCTCGAAATGAATTATTCTTAATGGTTCGGGTGGGTTGACTATTATTGAAATCTCCTGGAATTAGAGGCATATTCTAAGACTGTTTAGGATTGGCATAACCACAAAGTTAGTTTTAAGCCATGAGACCAGAACTTAGTAAAACCTTATAAAAAATGAGGTTTTTATATCTTCTAAAACATAGTAGTCGTAAATAACTGTTTTACAGATATATACATATTAAAAAATATAAATAGAAAACTAAAATTATATAAAACCGCGTTTTCTTGCTTCTTCAATCAGTTCTATATCGTTGCCGTGCTCCATGCCGAAAAGATGCTTTAATTGCCTTTTTCTGGATTCGACGGTGGTGCTTGCCACCGAAATCAATGGACCAATATCCTTGGTTCGTATTCCAGTTGATAGATAATGTAAAATCTTTTTATCCGTTTCATCGACCAAATCAAAGTCATTGGCCATTTTTTTACGTATTGCTGATAATGCACTAGCCGTGTAGTATGGTGGTCTGGTCAACACGGTACGGACCATGGCACAGAGCGATTGTTCATCAATCTCCGATTTCACCATATAACCATCGGGATCTACCGTTTTAAAAATGCTATTTATGCGATAACTATCACTAAAAGAAGACATGAATACAATTTTGGAGTCGGGAACCTTTTTGCGAGCATAAATACCTAGATCCTCACCGCTTCGTGTATCATTTGAGTGAGCAGGGAATAGCGATATATCCAATAGTAATATGTCATAATGTAGAGACCTGGCAGAAAAATCAATTTTTTCAATAGCCCCTTCAAAGGTATTTACAGTATCTACCTTAACTTCGAAATCCTCAAACTCAGACCCTTCCAAAATATATTTGTAACCCATGGCGGTCATGGCATGGTCATCTACTGATAAAAGTCGTACAATCTTCATTATTAGCCCAATAAGTACTATTCAACCCTCTTTAAAATACGTTCGTCAACTGTAATCTGCGAGGAATCTGCATTTTCTTTTAATGGAATTCGGAAAGTAATGGTTGTTCCCTTTTCAACAACGCTCTCGATATCCCAAGTACCATTTAATTTACCCACCCTTGACTCAATGTTTCGCATGCCAATGCCTTTTTTGCCAGATTTGGTTTTGAAGCCTTTTCCGTCATCGACAATGGTAACAGTTAGGAGATTTCCCCCCCTTACAAAATTAACCAAAATATTCTTACACTCCGAGTGTTTCACAGCATTTTGCAAGGTTTCTTGAACCATACGGTATAAGTTGATTTTAATGTCACCCTTCATGGTATCCCAGTCGAAAGACTCATCATAATCAAAGGTATGCTCAATGTGATTGGCAGTACCAACTGATTGTAATAGCTCTTTTATTGAAGTAATAAAATTATTGATGTTTTGATAAGCCGCATGACTTAGTTCATGCGAAATTGCCCGTACTTCACCCTCAACATCCTTAAGTGCTGAGATGGCAATGGCCCTCTCCTCCACGGCTTCTTCATTGGTTCTTTTGTTTAAACCTGTCAATACCATTCGGGCACCGAGCATTTTCCCAAGTACACCATCGTGCAATTCTTCGGAAATTCTTTTTTGCTCCTTTTTTTTGGTTTCCTCAATCTTTTGTTTTTGGGAGAGCATCAAATCAAAAATCTCTTGGTTACTGACCTGTTGCTGTTGTTGAAAGCGCAGTGCTTGGTTCTTGACACGTTGATTGATGATTACGTAAACTGCCAATCCAAGTAAGAAGACACCAAAAGCTATACCCGTCCATATTTGTTTCTTTCGTGTGAGTACTATATTTGCTGCTTCAACTTCATCGGTTTCAAAACTTATACGGGTGAATTTATCTCGTGCCTGACGTTCCTCTTGAATTAATCTATCATTTAAAGCAATATAGTCAGCAGCATGTTTTGAGGTATTTTCTTTATCTATAAGCACCAATAAACCCAAAGTTTCGAGCAGGCGTTTATTATTGGTACTTTCTAATGCATATTGTTCCGCTAATTTGGCATTTCCCAAGGCTTTAGCCGTGTCTTTTTGTTGTAGGTAATATTCTGCCAGGCTATAATAGCTTTTTGCAACACCAACAAAATCTTTTTCCTCACTTCTAATATTTAATGCTTCAATTAAATCTTTTCTTACATTAAGGGTGTCCCCTGTTTTAAACCTACTATAGGTTAAATTATCCAAATACATTGCAAAATCTACAGAACTTTGACTTATTGAACCTTCACTATTTAATGCCTTTTTATAATAAGGTATTGCCAAAGAATAAAGATCCTGCTCTTTATAGGCATTTCCGATATTGTTTTGGAGTCCGCCTGATAATGAATTTATGATGTTTTCATCATTTAATCTATTTAAATAGTTTTGAGCGGTGTTAAAATAGTCCAATGCTCTATTATATTCTTGTAGTTGGCTGGAGATTGAACCTAAGAGATTATAGCAATTATGAAGTCTTCTGTTTTCCTTTAAGGGTTTTAAAAACTCAATGGCCTTGAACACATTTATCTCAGCTCCAGTATAATCCTTAACAGCAACCTGTGATTTGGCCATATTGTATAACATTCTTCCAGACAGGTATTCATGATCAATTAAATTGTACAATATTTGGGCTTCCCGATAATTATAGTAGGCACTATCTGGAAGTGCTTTGTTTCTAAAAAATGTACCTAGATCCCAATGGGCTTCGGCAAGAGTTATACTATCATTGACCTTTTTCGATAGCTGCATGCTCTGTCGGTTAGTCGTTCTGAATAGCAAGGAATCCTTTAGTTTTAAATAGGCCAAAGAAAGTTTTGAAAAATAGCGAGGTTTTAGTGTATCGTTGGTACTCTTATCGGCCGCTAAATGCGCTTTTTTCAAGATTAACGTTTTTTCCTCTATTGGATTATCACTTTTATTACCTTGCTTGATCCATTTAAAAATACTATCATTTTCTCCCTCTTTTAAACTGCTCGAATCTAAAGTGTTTGATTTGCTGCAAGAAACTGCCAATAGCGCTAATACAGGGTATAAGGCAGCTCTGATGAATATTAGTTTATTTATTTGACTGATAGAAATCATTAACATACAAGTTAAACAAAAAAAAGGTCTTAAACTTTTAAAGTTTAAGACCTTTTTTTAAAGTAGAAGTGTTGATTTATGCTTCCCTATCATCAGATTCATGTCTACAATCATCACATGAAAGAGCGTTTTCATACAATTGTTCCCTATCATCAGATTCGTGTCTACAATCATCACAGGTGATTACTTCTTGATTTTGAATTTCATTTTCTGTGGTTGTTGCCAATAATCCTACCGTCATTGCAACTACCGCTAAAATACCTAGTGCTCTTCTCATAATTTTAATTTTTAGTTATTAGGTTTCGGTTTTGTTTATTACGTTGTAAACCTAATAATCCTTAGGTAAGAAATAATTGGTAAATTTTAAATTTTAGTGAAATTGCCACTTTTGAGAGTAAGTGAACCTATTTTGCGAGTATTGGATTAATTGAAGGAAGAAATCGTATTTTTTGATAATACGTTTTTTAATCCATCAACATTGGATCTATAGGATTTGGAGAAAGGCAATTGCAATTTGCGGAGATTGAGTGTACATAAAGACTTGCCATAACTAATCCCCGAGATATAATCCGTATTTACAATATAACTCTGGTGAATTCGTACGAAGTTTTTTGGTAATTGGCCCTCATATGTTTTCAAGGTCTTGTAGGCATTGGTTATCGTACCATCTTTCATCACAAATTCGGTGGCATTATTGTCGGCCTGTAAATATAATATTTCACTGGTGTTCAAATATTGGAAATCGCGATATGACTTTAAACAAATGGTTGTAGGTTCGGTAAGTACCGGGACAGGTTCAGGCATCTGTTTTTTAAGCCGTAATATTGATTTTCTTATGTCGAATTCATTATAAGGCATTAACCAATAATCAAAAAAACCATTTTTAATGGCTTCGTATGCATAATTCTTTGCCTTGGAAATACCGATGATTATTGGAAGCTTTTTTACATACTGGTGAAGTTCCATAACCATTTGGAAATATTCAGGTGCATTTTCATTTAGGTTAACAAAGACGAGATCAGGTGAATATTTTAAAATAGTATTAAGTCCTTCAGTACTATTTTTTGCTAGGGATAAACATGAAAAATCACCGTAGTCTTCCAAAAAATGTTGCAATTGTAAGTTGGAAGTTGCGTCAGAATCGATTATTGAGTAGTTGAATTCCAATGACTTAGCTATTTAATCGCAAATTAATGATAGTACGCGATCGTTGATACTAGGAAAACCTTATAAAAAGTGAGGTTTTTGTATTTAATTTACTAAAAAGAGATGGTTTGAAAGAAAAAACTTCTTAACAAGGTAGCTTTTATCACAGTTTAGTTTTCATTCGTGAATTCAAAGGCACCAATATCCGGTAAAATTGTTCTATTCGTCCCTAAAATGTCAGACGGGACTAAAAGCGCGGCTTCCAAGTTCGCCGTATCCTTGGCGGCAGATGCCTCACCAATCCAAAACATATTCTTACCAACATCCTTGAAATCAGGATTTTGATTCAATAGAATTTGATTGTATAATGAGTTATCGGAGAAGTCGTATAAAGGATTTCCATTGAACTCACCTGAGGAATCCTCAAATTTTATAAGGCAATGATCAAATGAAAAATCAAATGAGTTAACATCATTGTTCTGAAGCACTAGTTCTAAAGTGCTATTACCTTCAACGATACAATTCTTAAAATCCGCTTGTATTAAATCACCACTCAGCCCTGAAGCATGATTATCAATTTGTAAAGCTGATCCCATTCGAAATCCATGGGTCCAGTAATTGGCTATTGTAGTATGTGTAAATGCATATTTTCCTCCTAAATTTAAATACAGAGAAACTACACCTGCGCCTCCTAGTACTACATTTTCCCCGATTATATGACAATTCTTGGACCAAAGATTGGTATTTGAACTGTTATAGATCCGTGAATTCTTAATTGACAATGTCGGGGACCCAAGAATACCATTTCCTTCGACCAACAATCCGATTGAGGCATTTTTCAGGGTCAAATACGAAATGGTACTGGCAGTACTTCCTTTTGATATCCAAATGGTTCCCCATTGCCCCGGGAGATTTGAAAATTCAGGTTCTAAACGGTCGCCCTCAAAAATCACTTCATTTTCTAATTCTTCTTGGTCAAGACTCAAACCTCCGTTCACTTGAAATGAAGCACCATCGGCAATATAAATACCAGAGTCTTTATGGAAATGAACTCGGCTACCAGCTTCGATATTCAAGGTTTGACCTTCCTTTACAGCTGCATACCCATAAATTACATAAGGTTTCTCCCTGTTGAAACTCAAATTTTCATCATCCAAATAAAAACCTTCAACTAATATTTCTTGACCGTTAAGCTCCATTCCTAAACTAATGGTTTCTTTTGTTCCATTTGGTAGGGTAGCGGGATAAAGGAAAACAGCATCCTTGACCAAAGTTACCAATGGTACTTCTTGTAGGTACATACCTGAATCAAATTCAATGACATCCGTATACAAAAACTCATTTTCGGTAAAATCCGCAGCATCATAAGTAGTTTCAATGAAAATGAACAAACTGTCTTGGGCAAGAATGGGAATATTCACAAATTCTTTACCCGCGACACCATCAACATTCAATCTATACTTGCTATTTTGGCCTTGTTTTAATCCGATGGTCGGTATTTCAATATCATCGCGATTGGGATTATAGACTTTAAGAGTATAGGTGCTACTGCTTAGATTGGCGAAAACAGTATCGAGAAATACCGTATCTTTTGAAAATTCCAGATTACCAACATTTGGCGCATATTCAAAATCCTTCCTGCACGAACTCCATACTATTACAAGAAGCAAAGCCAAAATGGGATATAGATATCGTCGCATGCTTTCTCTTTAAGGTGTTTATTCGCTTAAAAAGACCTTCTTAATAGCCTCGGAAACACGTATTGGCCTCAAGTTTTGTGCGTTTAGCAAACACCATTCAGTATTGGAACGAA
>CAZHJO010000095.1:0-8507 GCA_964532755.1 uncultured Maribacter sp.
AGTATCTACAAATACCTTTTTGTAAGGTTTTTCGCTGTCGAAGTCTACAATTTGGGCAACACCAATAGAGCAATTCAAAACAGAAAAGGCAAGGATAAAACCAGATTTCAACCAACGTATTCTCATTTCTGGATTTTTATCACCGGGGGAAATGAGGTTTTTAAATATACAACAATTTATGTATTTATTGTTGGATAATTAATAAATGTCCTTCGGACAGTTTTAACACCATTTCGTCCTGCTTCAATTTTAATAATGGCATTAAATCAATTCTTTATAGTCATTCATCTGATATCATTACTTACTAATGATAAAAAGGAACCATCAAAAAAGGGCGCTATGAAAAGATTGGGACTGTTATCGGTATTACTCTTGTTAATGGTCTTTACATGTAAAAAAGGGAACGACAATGCAATGGAAAGCAAACAGGAAAAAGCAATTGCATCAAGTTTTGGCAGCTTTATCGAATATGCCTGGAACAATAAGAATATGGATAGTTTAAGATCAGTGTCAGCCACAAATTATACACGACAATTAAATGGTATAAACGTGGCTGAAAACCTCAATGAACTTGAAGCTAATATGAATATTTACTTTAAAGGATTTCCTGATTTGAAAGTATCCATTCTTCATAAAACCGCTAAAAACAACCAACTATTCGCACAATGGAGTTTCGAAGGTACAAATACTGGTATATTCGGAGAAGCACCAGCCACAGGCAAACATGTAGTGGTGAGCGGTTATACGGAACTCACTTTTGACGATCAAGCTAAAATAATGCAAGAAAAAATATTCTACAATGAATTACAGTTTTTACAGCAACTAGGTTACACCTTAAACGAACCTATTGTAGACTAATAAATAAGAATTAATATATAACCAAAATTCGATTAAAATGAGAACACAAAAGTTAAAATTACTAATTGCCATTCTACTTATTATCCCCTTAGGCCTAATACAGGCCCAGAAAAGTAATACGCAAGCCTATTGGGTTCACGAGGACGTTGTAAAACCAAACATGGTTGGCGAATACGAGAGCATCGTCAAAGAACTTGTTGATAACATGAAAAAACATAACATCCAGGAAGTGAATATGATAACCGCAAATTTGGTCGGGGCAAGATACTTATATGTAGGACCCATTGCAAATATGGCTGAATTGGACAAATCTTCATTTGCCACACTCTCCGAAAAAATGGGTGCCGAAGCCATGGGTAATTTATTCAATAGGATGGACAAGTGTTATGATATTGAACAAAACTATGTCATTCATTTAGATAAGGATCTGTCTTACATGCCTACTGGCATTACCCAAACACCTGAAGGTCAAGATTATCGAAAGTTCCACTATCTACATTTCGCTCCTAAGGATAGGGCCATGATAAAGGAAAAAATGAAAGCAATAAAGGACCTGTTTGCTCAAAAAGGATCTAAGGAATACTATAGGGTATACAAAAGTGGGTTTGGAACAAGGGGTGAGTTTTATATGGTTGCAGTTGCAGCTAAAGACCCCATTCATTATGCAACCCAATCTCAAGAAAACGAAACCCTTTTAGGGGAAGATGGTAATAAAACCATGGGCGATCTGTTTAGCAACCTATTGAAATACGAAGTGTTTGAAGGTCGTATGCGCAGCGAGTTGGGCTATTCTCCAAATTAAAAAAACAACAACAAATAATCATAATAAAAAATAAATCATGGGAACTCTAAAAACAACATTATTATTTGCAGCCATGTTATTGTTTGCTCCTAACATGGTTCTTGCTCAGGAGACTAAAAATCAAGCCTTCTATATTCACGAAGATCAGGTTAGACCTTCAATGATCCAGGAATATGAAAAGATTTCAAAAGATTTTAAGGAAGCATGTATAAAACATAACCTGCAGGATATTAGTTGGAATGTAGCTTCCACTTCGACTGGTAGGTATTTTAACATTTCGCCTATTGAAAATATGGCGGATCTTGATAAGAACGTCATGGCCCCCTTGTCCGAAAAAATGGGAAAGGAAGCCTTTAATGATATGTTCAAACGGTTTAATGAATGCTATGACAAACATGGGGATTACATCATATATCTTAACCAGGAACTTACCTATATGCCAGAGGGCATCAGTATTACCACTGAAGGCCAAAATTATAGAAAATGGCATTATTTGCATGTTACCCCGGATAATATCCAAAATCTAAAGGGAAAGCTTAAAGAGCTAAAAGCTTTATTTGCCCAAAAAGGATCCAAAGAGTACTACCGCATATATCACAACGGATTTGGCAATATGGGCGACTATTACCTAGCAGTATTGTCAGCTGTAGACGCAGAGGACGCGGCTAAAAAATCCAAAGCGAATCAGGAATTATTAGGTGAAGAAGGGAAAAAGCTTTTCGATGAAGTTTTCAGCTATGTAAACAAGTATGAAGTTGAATCGGGAGGTATGCATCCTGAACTAGCTTATTCACCGGAATAATTATAACTGCCCCAATGCGTAATTCATTGGGGCTTGGAATTAACATCTTAATACTATCACATCATGAAAAAATCAATCAATAAAATTGGAATAACCCTGTCAGCAATGGTTTTGATGGCTTTGATTATTCCTGCAAACGTATTTGCACAAGATCCTACTGAAGTAGATGCCAAACATTATAAGGTAGAATTTGAGAATGAACAGGTAAGGGTATTACGCATTAGCTACGGACCCGGTGAAGCATCTGTTATGCACGAACATCCCAATGCCGTAGCGGTATTTTTGACCGATGCGGCCACGGAAATGACCGGACCTGATGGAAGCTCGGCAGAGGACATAAGAAAATTCGGTGAAGCTGTTTGGACTCCTTCTGGTAAACATTTACCGAAAAGCAAGGGAGATGCCCCTTCAGAACTTATCCTGGTAGAACTCAAGACAAAACCTGAATAAATAACCAAATAACAAACACATCATGAAAAAAATAAGTATTATAATTCTTGCCGCAATTCTATTTACAGCCTGTAAAGAACAGGGTCCTG
Source organism: uncultured Maribacter sp. (assembly GCA_964532755.1). Lineage (GTDB taxonomy): Bacteria > Bacteroidota > Bacteroidia > Flavobacteriales > Flavobacteriaceae > Maribacter_A. The sequence goes on from CAZHJO010000095.1 coordinate 3,002, forward strand.
AAAGATGGACAAACATGTCACCAGAAATCGATGTTGCCAAGGCCTTGGTCAAGGATTACGAAGATGGTAACTGGGAAGGTTGGAACAACCATTATGCCGAAACCGCTGAAATTCATCACAACACCGTCGAAAGTATCTCACGGCAACAACTCCAGGATGGTCTGCAGGCCGATATTGCCAACTATTCGAATTATGGCTTTATGCACGGGGAAGACCATATGTTCTTTGAACAAATAATTGATCTCAAAGAGGACAAATGGGTCTACTTCTGGGGAACATGGGAAGGTGCAATTAAAGGGAGTGCCGACAATTATCAGATTCCCGTTCATCTGGCACTCAAATTTGAAGACAATAAAATTGTTGAGGAACATGGATTTTACAACCGCTCTGCCCTAGATGCCAAACTAAAGGAAATAGCGGATATGAAAAAGGCAGAAGAAGGCGAAGATATGTAGTCGCATCATAACCTGTTTCTAAATACAATGAATATCAATTCAGTATAAAAAACAAAATATTCTAATTATGGGAAAACTAAGTTTACTGGTATTTGTAGCATTCCTATTCGTGGGTTGCCAACCAAAAGGTTCTGAACGCTATACACAAGATTCACCAGAAATTGATACCGTTAAGAAATTAATAGCCAATTATAATAGTAAAACATATGATATCAGTATATATGCTGATACATCAAAGACCTTTTATAACACCAAGGATAATTCGATGTCACCAGCTGAGACCATTGCTTATCACCAAGAATTCGATAAGACTTATAAATCAAGAAGTTTTCCGGATAAAGGTCAAGAATATGAAATGGTCCTTACCGATGATGGTCATACTTGGGTCAATTGCTGGTTGGATTGGCAGGGAACATTGGCCGCAAACAATCAGGAATACAATATCCCAGTACACTTAACGTATCAGTTCATTGACGGAAAGATAGTAAGGGAACATGGTCATTGGGACCGAACAGCAATAGTTTTGGCAATGCAGGAGGTTGAGAAAATAAATAACATGTCTGCCGATGAGAAGGCCATTCAATTGGCCATAACTAATGTTACGAAAGCTTGGAATGACAATGACAAGGAAATGATGGCTTCTGGTTTGACAAACAACTTTATAAGAACAGAAAATGGCAATATCATAGCCAGAAACCCTAAGGATTATGGAGGTTTTATGGATATATATCATGGGGCATTCCCTGACTTTAACGTAAAAATCGACAAGACCTTAATTAGTGGAAATAAAGCCTACATGAACTGGACATGCACAGGCACCAATACTGGGAATTTCATGGAAAACCAACCCACTAATAAAAAAATAAAGACCCATGGTTTTAGTGTTTGGACATTCAACAAAGAAGGCAAAGCAATTCAAGAAGATGCTTATTATGACAATATGGTAGTGTTTAACCAACTTGGCATAACTCCACAATAAAAACAAGCAAACTAAACTTAACAGGGCATTTCACGTAAAAGGTTTCGGGGGGAATTAAAGTGGAAACCCTGTTAGGTTTTAATAACCAAAATCAATTATGACTTAACTAATTTAAAATCAATGAAAAAAGAAATTCAACTTCTATTCTTTACGATTATAGTATGTCTAACATCCTGTAACAACGAAAACAAACAGTTGGCAGAAAATATCAGCATGTATTCAACTACTTGGGATGAAATCATTAACAATGGTAAATTGGAACTATTTGACAATAGCCGTTTCGATGAGGAAATCACACTCATTATGAGTCCTGAAAATGTAGTCGGCATCACTAATGTGCAAGAATTTTATGCAAACTATCTTACGGGGTTTTCCAATATTGAGTTTACGATTGTCGATGTCTTCGGTCAGGGGAATAATATTATGAAACATTGGAACTTCAAAGGAACGCATTCCGGTGATTTTTTTGGTATTCCGGCAACTGGCAAGATGGTAGATATAGATGGGGTTACCCTAGTTAAGATGAAGAACGGGAAAATTGCCCAGGAGCAGGATTTTATGGATAATATGACCTTTATGCAACAACTGGGAATATTGTCCTCCCCTGATAATGTAGGCGTCGTTGATGGTATGTATAAATCATTCGCAACTGGCGATATACCGGCAGTCTTAGAGGCTTTTGACGCCAATATTATATGGAATGAAGCGGAAAATTTTCCCTATGCCGATGGAAATCCTTATAAAGGACCGGACGCTGTAGTGAACGGTGTATTCGCGCGTTTAGGCTCAGAATGGGACTATTGGAACCTCGCCGATCTTGAACTGCATGATATGGCCAATGACCAAGTCCTTGCAACAGGCCGTTATCAGGCCAAATACAAGAAGAATGGCAAAACCATCGATGCCCAATTTGCACATTTATGGACGCTGCAAGAAGGTAAAGTACTAAGTTTTCAGCAGTATGCAGATACAAAACAGCTTGATGATGTTACATCCAATTAAATACTAGTAAACGGGGATACCGAAAACCGATCAGAGTAGGTCAAAAAAATCATAATCATGAAAAAAACAATAGTATCGAGGCATAAGGTAGGAGATATCGAAATATGGCTAAAAGGCCATCAAGACAGAGTTGCACTTTTTGCCCCGGCAGTATCCAGTTTTAAGACATTCCAAGATGCCGATGATCCCAATTCCGTTGTCTTGGTTTTTGAAGATGCAGATGTAGAAAGACTCGCTGCCATCGTCAATGACCCAAAGAACACGGCCATAAAATCCCGGCACACGGTATTGGAACCCATTACTATGTCGATGCAGGTAGATCTATAGATCAGGGAAATGTACCAGCTACCTATATTTTGGGTATGAAGATGACCAAGGACTTGTTGATGCATAGGAAATACATCAGTTATAAAACAAAAAGAAAATTATGAAAACAGTTTTAATCACAGGAACTAGTAGAGGTATTGGCCTAGAAACGGCACTTGCCTTTGGTCGTGCTGGGTATAAAGTATTTGCTACCATGCGAAATCCAGAAAAGGCCCATGACTTTAGACAAACAATAGCCAATGAGTCTTTAGCGATTGTCATTTCCGCTATGGATGTGGATTCAGACGAATCGGTAACAGAAGGTATAGAAAAAATACTCGATGAAGTAGGCACAATCGATGTACTGGTAAACAATGCGGGTATAGAGCGCCATGGTTCTGTCGAAGAGTTAAAACTGGATGACATTAAAGCGATCATGGAGACCAACTACTTTGGTGTAGTTAGATGTATCAAAGGGGTTTTGCCGCAAATGCGTAAAAACAAAAAAGGTTGCATTATTAATGTTGCCTCTGTTGCAGGTAAAATATCAACCAGCCCCTTGGGAGCTTACGCTGCAAGTAAATTTGCCCTTGAAGCCATAAGTGAAGCCTTGGCACAGGAAGTAAAACCATTTAACGTTAGGGTTGCCCTTGTTGAACCAGGAATCATCGCTACCAAAATGGCCAATGATATCAGTGTTGAGGGTAATTCAATTTACCCACATTCCAAACGTCTCGGAGGTTTGTTCACCGCTTCCCTGAAAACGCCTACACATCCATCCATGGTGGCAAATAGGATCTTGGATATCGCAGACAGTGGAACGTGGAAATTACGGCACCCAGTTGGGCCTGATGCACAACCTTTTTTGGAATGGCGGGCCTCTATGAGCGATGAAGAATGGGTAGATTGGAATGCGGCCAATGATGCCGATTGGTACGAAGCGGTAGAAAATACCTTTGGTTTGGATGCCAGACAAGATAATCAAACAGTTAAACAATAGATTTTTGAACAATTAAAATTAGAACCAATGAAAAAATTATTATTCATCTTAGTATTATTACCGCTATTAGTAGCGTCACAGAATACCCAGGAGGGCTTAATCATTGAAAATGTAATGCTGACTGCAAATCCAGAAAAAATTGCCGAATTCGAGGCAGGTATCGCTGCCCATAATAAAAAGTTCCACGCTGAGGGTCCCTATGGTGCTCGGGTCTACAATATTCTAAACGGAAAGAATGCAGGTAAATATATGCTGATTATGGGGCCCTTCACTTGGAGTAGTATAGATGGTAGACCAGCCAGTCAAGAACATACCGATGACAATAACAAGAATGTAAGCCAATATTTAACATCGGAAGTTGAGGTAAATTATATGAAAATGCATCCGGAACTTTCCAATTTTTCCAAGGATTTTGAAATCAACCAAGTCTCGGTCTTTATGATCGATGTTAAACGTTTCAAAGAACCCGATTTCATGGAAAAAGTATTAAAAAAAGTTGCCAAGGTATATAAAGAGAAAATGCCCGATCAAATATATGGTGTCTATTCCAATGAAATGAACAATATGGACGGAATGGATTTCGGATGGGTAGAATTCTTCGATGGCTCATCATGGCTAGCGAAAGAAGATAAATTTGTACAATTTTTCGAAGAAGTACATGGTACCGGAAGTTTTGCAGGTTTTTTAGCCGATGTTGAGGCCACAACCGATGGCGACAAAACAGAAATTTGGTCATTAAGAAAAGACCTTAGCGGCCCGGGTGCCAAAGTAATCTCGGCAACACGACAATAATAACAGCATATTAATTACATATACCAGCTGAATTAGGTACGAGCAAAGCGGTAAATATGCTACGTCTTTATTTACCTAGTCTTATTATTAGTGGGACCCGGTTCGCATCGGGTCTTACCTTTTTTTGTACAACTTTTGTAAACTTGTTTCTTTATCTTGAACAAGACTAATTTAAAAATATGAAATCAACTAGAAAATCAGTACTTTTTGACAAAGCCGGGTATTATTTTATTGCCCTATTTGCCTTAGCCCTTGCTGGCTTTTGGCCTTCTTACTTTTCCAAATTTTTTGATGGGACAGGTGACTTTTCATTTTATTTTCACTTCCATGCTGTTTTCGCAATTCTCTGGATCTGTATGATCATTGTCCAGCCTATTTTAATACGGCAAAAGAAGTACAAATTACATCGTACCATTGGAAGACTGTCATATTTTGTGGTGCCGTTAATCTTTATTTCCGTTATCCTTCTGGCCCATAATCGAATTACAGGTGAAGAGGAAAATTTAGGTTTAAGCCTCTGGGTTCCGTTTAAAGATCTTTTGGTTTTTGCTTTTGGTTATGGTGTCGCCATAAAATATCGCCGTACCATGGCTATTCATGCCCGCGGGATGATAGTCGCGGGAATTGTACTTATTGAACCTGCCCTAGTACGATTGGTTCTTTATGTGTTTTTCCCAGATGCCGGTTTCGCCCCAGAAGGCTATTTGGCTGCTATTTCCTTCGTTTATCTACTATTGATTGGCTTGGTGATTGCAGAGCGCAAACAGAAAATTGGAAGATGGGTGTTTTCCCTGGCATTGGGGCTATATATTTTTGTACATTCTGTTATTCTTTTTGAGATTGAAATTCCGCTCTGGCAGGCATTTTCCGAGTGGTTTGTCACTTTGCCGTTGACATGATTTATCTGAACCGTCGATAATGCAAGATGCTTATGATAAAAAAACGAAATGAATGGAGTACTTACCATTACCA
>CAZHJO010000096.1:0-8488 GCA_964532755.1 uncultured Maribacter sp.
ATTTCGGGATGATTCCCAGGGCCAATCGCTGTATTTTTGTAATCAATGAATTGCCGGATCTTCAGTCCAGAATCCAAGTATCACTTTTTAATATTTTGGAAGAGGGAGATATCCAAATTCGAGGATTCAAGCTTAGGTTACCCCTTGATTTGCAGTTTGTCTTCACGGCCAACCCAGAAGACTATACCAATCGTGGCAGTATTGTAACACCCTTGAAAGATAGAATAGGATCACAGATTTTAACACATTATCCCGATGATATTCCAACCGCCCGGAAAATTACGGAACAAGAATCCAATTTGGACAAAAGGCAGGTTAAGGCAACCTATGTACCTGATATTGCTAAGGATTTATTGGAGCAGATAAGTTTTGAAGCCCGAAATAGTGAGTATGTTGATGTTAAAAGTGGTGTAAGTGCAAGAACCAGTATCACTGCATTTGAAAACTTGTTGAGCACGGCCGAACGAAGAGCTTTAATCACGGGTGCAGATAAAACAACGGTAAGGTTAAGCGATTTTCTAGGGGTAATTCCCGCGATAACCGGGAAGATTGAATTGGTTTATGAAGGAGAGCAAGAAGGAGCAGATGCTGTTGCAGGAATTCTAATTGATGAGGCCGTAAAATCTATATTTCCAGAATTCTTTCCAAAAATCGAAAAATTAGAGCGAAAAGATGCTGAAGGACCTTATGATGAACTTATAGCTTGGTTTTTTGCTGGAGAGGGTTTTGAATTACTTGATGATTATACTGATGCAGAATACAAACGAGCATTGGACGGTATCCCTCCTTTAAATCAATTAATTAAGGAATATCATCCAGAAGTCTTAAAATCAGATAGTTATTTCTTCAAAGAATTACTTTTATGGGGATTGGTAGCTTATAAAAAACTCAGCAAACATCGATTTACCGAAGGGTATCAATTTAAAGATCTTTATGGTAGTTTTATAAGTGGATTGTAGATATTAATTGGATATATATAAAGAAAAACCCTGACGATCCGGAATATGGGGTACAGGGTTTTCCCGTTCATAGCAATTATTTTCCCTTACAATTGGTACGCCGGTAGGTTGAAAATAAAAGTACTTCCTTCTTTGGGCTTACTCAATACCGTTATAGTAGTGTCGTGCAAGTCCATTATTTTCTTTACGATTGCCAACCCTAGACCATAACCATGCTTCTTGGTGCTTTTGTTCACCTGCTTGTAGCGATCGAAGATAAATGGTTGCTCACTGAGCGGAATCCCGGTGCCTGTGTCTGTTATATTGATTTCTATTTGATCACTTTTATGATTTAAAGATAGTTTCACTTCTCCTTGAGGTTCGGTATACTTGATTGCATTTTCTATGAGGTTCTGCAGGGCACGTTCTACAAGACTGACATCTGCATACACCATGCAGTTTTCTTGTGGATTGTTCAATTGTAGATTAATTTGTTTTTGTTCGGCTAAAACACTGAATTTGGCAATGAGGTCATGGGACAATTCAGTAATTGAAAAGGGCTCCTTTGCCGGTGTTATTTGTTCAGCTTCAAGTTTTGAATACTCAAATAACTGATTGATCATATTCGAAAGTTTATCAACGTTATCATGTGTAATTTGAAGATATTCTTCTTTTTCTATCTCGGTCAAGGTTTCCTTTTTCATCTGCAAGGTTTCAACATAACCTTTCAAGATAGCCAATGGGGTCCTGAGATCATGCGATACATTGGCAATAAGTTCTCTTCTAAGCAGGTCAATAGATTTCATTTTGTCCATGTTGTCTACAATCGTATCCGCCATTTCGTTGAATGAATTTGCAAATACTTCGATATCCGAGGTTGTTGGATTTTTTATTCTAGCATCAAAGTCACCTTCTTGGAATTTTCTAACGGTACTGATCATCAATCGAAGGTTTTTGGTCAAAAACCAAATACTTAACGAACCTATCAATCCGGCAAAAAGCATGGATAATAGCGTGGCACCTAGCCCTAATTTGGAGTAATATCGTCCGATTAAAGTATCACTGACTTCCTGTAATTCCTGCCCGGCAAGGATTATATATATATAACCACTTCTGCCATCCACGCTAAAGGGAGCGGCCGAGAATATTTTCTGTCTGCCTGGATTTCGTGGGTCATCACCTTCGATATGTTCCTCGCCCTGGGTCGAAATAAAGGTCTTTATTGGTTCTAAGGATACACTTTTGACTTCTGATTTATCGCTATGGTCTAAAACAACGGAATATAGAATATCTCCATCATCATCCAAAAGATACACTTCAATGCTACGGTTAACGGCCATCATATCGTGCATTAAATCACCGAATAAAGGCTTATTGACACTACCATCTTCAAGAAAAGGGGATGCATTTTGAAATTTTTCCTCAATTAAATGACTTGCGATATTGGAGTTGATTTTTTGGGATGCTGCCTGATTGTATTTATTTACATAATAACCAGTAACGAAAATGTATGAAGCGCCCATCAATATAATCAATAGTATGAAGGCCAACCATAATTTTTTAACCAATTTCGGCGTTAATGTTTTTTCTGAATTTTTCATACAATAATATCTTCATTAAACTTATAACCAACACCCCAAGTAGTCAAAATAAAGGTGGGATTGGCCATATCTGATTCAATCTTTGCACGGAGTCTATTTATGTGTGAATTAACGGTATGCTCATAACCCTCAAAGTTGTAACCCCAAATTATATTCAACAATTCCGTTCTTGTATAATTTCTACCTGGGTTTGAGGCCATTAGCGTTAATAACTCGAATTCCTTGGGAGACAATTCAATCTTATGATCATTTAGCAAGACCTTTCTTTTCTCAATATCAATATGTAAACCCTCAGCCGTGATTGAAGTGGTTTTTTGTTGTTTTTCTTGGTTATGTGTCCTACGCATTACGGCTTTGATCCTCGCCAATAATTCTCGAATACTAAAGGGCTTGGTGATGTAATCATCGGCACCTATTTCCAGTCCTAGGACCCTATCTATTTCTTCTGATTTTGCGGTGAGCATAATGATTGGGGTATTCTTTTTGGCACGAAGCCTTTTGCAGATTTCAACACCATCCATTCTTGGTAAAGTCAAATCCAACAGAATAAGGTCATAGTCATTTTCAAGGGCCATATGAAGTCCAAGCTCCCCATCCATTGCTTTGGACGTGGTATAAATAAGATCTGTGAGATGGATCTCCAGAAGTTTTATAATCTCTGGATCATCTTCAATGATAAGAATATTTTTCATAATTGAATACTACGAATGAAGTCAAAAGTTATCACATATCTATCACAAAGTAACCATTTAAGTTTAAATGCGGATATGTACCTAAAACTATGGTCGATTCAAAAAAAATTATCCTGTTTCAGTTTAAACTTATCACAAAACCCTTACAGACTATCACCAAAAGTTTATTGTTTCGTGACTAGCCTGTAATATTCGGAAACTTAGTTTGTTGTGTAATCCTAAAAACAAAATGAATATGAAAAAAGTAAGAAATCTATTTTCTTTATTATTATTATCTACAATGGTTCTCTTTACTGTATCATCGTGTAGTGATGGCACTGATGGCATTGATGGCCTCGATGGTGTAGATGGCACCGATGGTATGGACGGTATGGATGGTATGGATGGTGCTGATGTACCAAAAACGGCCACATTAGACCTTAATCTTAATGGTCTGGAAGATTTGGGTCCTGATTATTTATATGAAGGTTGGATTATTGTAAACGGAGGACCTGTATCAACAGGTATTTTTTCTGTTAATAGCTCTGGTGCACTTTCAAAAAGTTCTTTTGAAGTAGATTCGGTAATGTTAGCAGGTGCAACAAAATTTGTTTTGACTATTGAACCAAATCCGGATACGGATCCTATGCCCTCGGACCAGAAACTGATTGCTGGTGATTTTAATGGTAATTCGGCTAGCATAGCAACTAATGTGATGCCCGGGGTCGGTGACTTCAGCGGTGCTACTGGATCCTTTTTTTTACGTAGTCCCACTGATGAGCCAGCTGGTTCCACTAACAATGGAAATGATCAGAACGGGATTTGGTTTGGCCTTCCCGGGATGCCACCTTCTGCTAATTTTACCTTGCCCACCTTGCCAACAGGTTGGACATATGAAGGTTGGGTCATAGGTGATGCAGGCCCGCTATCTACGGGGACATTTAATTCTTTCGACGTCATGGACAATAATGCTGGTGCAGCTACAAGTTTTGGAGGCACTGAGAATTTGGGACCACCAATTCCCGGAGAGGATTTCTTTAACAATCCTCCTGCGGGAGAGACTTTTCCACTTGATGTTCGGGGAAGAACGGTTGTTATTAGTATTGAGCCGGTACCGGATAATAGTCCGGCACCCTTTTTACTTAAACCTTTAGTAGCAGAATCAGGAGACGACACTGCCCCAACATCGTACCTCTTTAACTTGAATTTAGCTTCTTTTCCTGCTGGAACCGTATCTAGAGTAAATGAATAGATGTAAATTGAGAATGTTGGTTTGGTTGTTTTGTTTTAATAAAAAAGCCTTGGATTGTTCCAAGGCTTTTGCATTATTTAAATTTTGCTAATCAATTTGGTCGTTAAGGTCATCAAATCGATAATGACCAATTAAATCTTTGCGATATCTGAAAGTTACAAGGGTAAGTACCAATAATAGCAAATTCAAAAGGACAATCAATATACCCAGGGGAATAAATGTAATTGGAATTACATGACGTTCGAAATCACTATACGTTAGTAAAGTGAATATTGTATCGAATAATCTAAATATGTAAATGAAAAAGATGATATAAAGGGCGAATTCCAAATTTCGCATTTGTGGATCTGCTATTTCATTTTCCTTTATCTTAAACCACATGGCGTACAAAAAAACAAAATGCACAATCGTCAGAAATGGAAAAATGTAGTTATCGATCTTAAAAAGGTAGAATTTGTTGGTATAAAGGCCATAAAAACTAAATACATTTAATAGTAGTAAGACTATTAAAGACAGTATAAGGGTACTTTTCCACGAAAACATTCGCAAAATCAATTTCATATTAAGTAGGTTACTAGGATTTGGGGAACCCTTGTTACATGAGTCAAAACGAAGTTGAAAATCGTTTATTTGAAAAAATTCGATGAATAACATTTAATGTTGGGAACATTAAAAAAAGTGTGGTCAAAGCCTACAAAAAGACTTGCCACACCTTCCGCTTAGGCTTTAAACTTATGAAATCCAACCTTTATTTTGGGACGATTTCGCGAATAATACAAGACCCACACCGATCCCTATTAATAATATTGGCATTACGACTCCTTGAACAGTGCCATAGACTTCGGCAGCGTTGGTCATAAAGAAAGCGTAAGACATCTGTATCAATATTCCGAGTAAGGAAAGTAATAAAATAGGTCTTGCCCATTTTTTACGCAATAACAGGCCTACGCACCCTAGAACTCCTCCCCAGACTGCAAATGCAAATGCTGCCGTTGCCCATGCCGGGGTATTTTCCATTAATTCCAATTGATTGGCAGACATAGCTGCCTTCATTTCATCCGTAATAAAGACTTGCCTCAAATATGCCATTGCGCCCATTAGATTCCACAGAAGTGCTATAACACTTACGATCCAAAACCACACAGGTGGCTTAAATGTGTCAGTATTCGTCATAATTTTATGTTTAGTTGATTTATATAATCAAAGTACAAAATTTATTGGAAATCATTTTAAACTGTATTTTTAAATCAAATTAGCACATATGAAAAAGCAGCGGTTTTATTATATAATCAACCTGCAGTTTTTAGGGTTTAGGTTCAGTGGTTGGCAAATACAACCAAATCAGAAAACCATTGAGGGAATGCTTTCAAAGACCTTGAAATTTGTTCTTCCAAAAACCAATTTTAAAATACTTGGCGCTGGTCGTACTGATTCCAAGGTGTCGGCCCTTGATGCTGCCTTTGAACTGTTTTTGGATGATTCCCCAATAACCGACCTTCCAGCTTTTTTAGAACTCTTCAACAAGAATCTTCCGTCAGACATTAGGGCAATGGGGATTACACCCGTTGATGAATCCTATAATATTATAAAGGATCCAAAAGCCAAGGCGTATATATATCTTTTTTCATTTGGCAAGAAAAACCATCCGTTTAGCGCACCCTTCATTGCAAATATTCTTGAAGACCTTGATATTGCCGCTATGAAAGAAGCGGCGAAATTGTTTGAGGGCACCCATAATTTCAGTGCCTATACCGTAAAATCACATAAAAACTCAAACGAATTACGAAGTATTACTAGTTGTGGAATATCCCAAAACAATTTATTATTGGCGAATTTTTTTCCCGAAGAATCTTATATGTTGCGTGTTGTTGGGAAAGGTTTTATGCGATATCAAATACGAAAGATGATGGGGGCTCTTTTTCAAGTAGGAAAAGGAGAATTGGCAATAAGCGATATACAAAACTCGCTAACATCCGAAAACAAGTTACAATTAACCTATGTCGCACCGGGATCAGGCTTAATGTTGCATAAGCTGGAACTTTCCTGATGCAACTTCACAATTTTTTTTTTGTACATTGTTGGTAAACGATAACACATGCAATATTGGGCATATATTACTTTAATTGTTCTTGGTATTTATCTGGGGATAAGTTTGTTGTTGTATTTTCTTCAAGATTACCTCATGTTCAAACCAGAAAAACTGCCGAAGGACTTTGAGTTTTATTATGAAAACCAAGAAATTGAAGAATATAACGTGGAAACCAGGGATGGTGCAATTATCAATGGGCTTAGGTTTAAGTCGAAAAACCCTAAAGGGGTTGTATTCTATTTAAAAGGAAATTCAAAAAGTATAAAAGGGTGGGGTAAATTCGCCGTTGATTTCACTCGACATGGTTATGATGTATTAATGGTTGATTATAGGGGCTTTGGCAAAAGTACGGGAAGAAGAACACAAAAAGCAATAAAGCGTGATCTGCAAGTAATCTATAATAAGATAAAGGAGTATACGCCTGAAAAATACATTATCCTATACGGTCGCTCCTTAGGCTCTGGATTTGCTGCAAAGTTGGCATCAATGAACAATCCTCGCATGTTGATTTTGGATGCGCCTTACTATAGCCTAAATAAAATTGCCAAAAAATACATACCGTTTATGCCCTTGTCATTACTTTTAAAATTTCCAATGCCTACCTATAAATGGTTGAAATATGTGAATTGTCCTATTCATATTATACATGGCACCGACGATAATCTGATCCCATATAATACTAGTGTAAAGCTTTCTAAGATCAAACCTAATTCTACGCGACTTTATACGATTATTGGAGGGGGTCATAAGAATTTGAACACGTTTACTGAATATCATAAAATGTTGACCGAGATCATTACGACCAAACCAAAAGAAGTTAATCTAGAGGGCTCAAGTATTCATATACACCACTCTTCAAAACGTAGTAATGCTAAGGTTTAGAAGATCAATCAGGGTTCTATTATTTGTTTATCTCTTAATTACAGCTATGCTCTATTTTTTACAGGAAAAACTGATTTTTCTTCCATCGAAACTGCCTCAGGAATTTGAATTCTCTTTTCGTCATGATTTCGAGGAAGTTAATTTAACAACTGAGGATGGGTCTCTATTGAATTCAATTCATTTTAAGCATGATAATCCTAAAGGATTGATCCTTTACTTTCATGGCAATGCAGGTGATTTATCACGTTGGGGGAATGTAACCTCTTTTTTTGTGGATAGAAAATATGATGTCCTGGTGATGGACTATCGTACTTACGGTAAGAGTACCGGTAAATTAAGTGAGGACGCCCTGCATAGCGATGCACAGCTATTTTATGATTATGCCTGTAAACAATACGATGAAGACCAAATAATTCTATATGGTAGGTCTTTAGGGACAGGGATCGCTGCGAAGTTGGCTTCCAAGAATAACCCCAACAAACTGATTTTGGAAACCCCGTATTACAGTTTAATGGAGGTTGCCAGAGATCGTTTCCCATTTTTACCTATTACTTTGTTAATGAAGTACCGATTGTTGACCTATGAGTTCATACAAAGTGTTTCATGCCCCATAAGCATATTTCATGGAACGAACGACAATGTTATTCCATACAAATCGGGAAGGCGCTTATTTGATGCAATTCCCCAACAAGCCAAGGTCTTTTATACTATTGCTAAAGGGGGACATAATAATCTTATCGAGTTTGACGATTATTTAAACGGAATAAACAAGGCATTACCCTAGATCAATCGAACAAATCAGATGAGAGATACCTATCGCCTCGATCACAGATTATCGAGACTATCGTTCCCCTTTCAATTGAATTTGCCAATTTCAGGGCAGCGGTCACCGCCCCGCCACTGCTCATTCCAGAGAAAATACCTTCTTCCTTTGCCAGTCTTTTGGCCATTGTCACTGCTTCTTCAGTACTTACTTCAATGACTTGGTCCACTTTTTTAGCATCAAAGATTTTAGGAAGATATTCCTTGGGCCACTTACGAATACCCGGAATTTT